>JAYSVM010000061.1:0-6414 GCA_043718495.1 Oscillatoriales bacterium
TACATTTTTAATACCACGGCGGTTAAAACCGCACGAGTCGCTTCCCTAGGAAGGTCTAAAGACTCGCTCGTTTCTCGCATCCCGTATTACTTTTATGAGAATTTGTGCGATCGAGGTTTAATAAATATGACCGTAGCGTTGTCAGGTTATGAGATTGGACAAACCATCTACGTCGGGACGAAAACCCTAGTCTATCGAGGCAGCGAGTACCTTTGAATGAAGAGTTGGAATTTAGAGTTCGACATCGAACCGCTGAACTAACGCAAACTATGAGTAATTTGCAACAGATGCAACTCAAAGTAATCCAAAGTGAAAAAATGTCTGCGCTTGGCAACTTAGTGGCTGGAGTCGCCCATGAAATCAACAATCCCCTTGGATGTATTGTGGGGAACCTGTCCGTTGTGCAGGATTCTATCGATGACCTGTTTGGTGTAATCGATATGTACAGCAAGACATTTCCCCAACCTGGTGCAGAAATTGAGACAAACTTAGAGGCGATCGACCTAGACTATCTGCGACAAGATTTTCCCACACTAATCAAATCCATGAAAGATGCCACCGATCGCATCACGTCGATTAGCCAAAGCCTCCGCACCTTCTCCCGTTCTGATAGCTACCAAAAGCAACAATTTAACCTGCATGACGGCATCGATAGCACATTGTTAATTCTGCGTCATCGGCTCAAGGCAAACGAATACCGTCCGGCGATTAATATCGTGACTGATTATAGCAAAATATCTGATATTCAATGCTTTCCAGGTCAACTTAACCAAGTATTTATCAACATTTTGGCAAATGCAATTGATATATTTGATGAAGCTGCTCAGCAGTTAACTTTTGCTCAACTAGAAGCTAATCCACAGATAATCACGATTCAAACTACATGGCTGACAGACACAGTAAAAATTCGGATCGGTGATAATAGTCGAGGTATGTCAGCAGATGTAACAAAGTATGAAGCCGACAAAAACCTTGCGATTGCTTCACTTCACTTCGTTTCGCTCGCAATGACATACTTATGTATTTTCGCGCCGACCTACTTAAAAAATAAGTATTCATAAATCTGCTTTTTTACTCTCAAATTCGATCGAAATCAATCAATTTTAACAGCAAGCAAATAAACGCAGATAGATTTAACAACTATCTGCGTTCGTCTGCGTTCATCTGCGGTTACAAATCAACCACCAGCAACCGCCGGCACAATACTCACTTCATCACCATCTTTAAGAGCAGTTTCCGTACCGTCCAAAAACCGGATGTCTTCGCTATTGACATAGAAGTTCAAAAATCTGCGAGGTGCTCCTTGTTCATCGCACAGGCTTTTTTTGATGCCAGGACAATGTGTTTCGAGGGATTCAATCAGTTCAGAAATGTTTGCACCACCGCATTCTATTGTGGCTTGATTGTTGGTAAATTTTTGCAGTGGTGTGGGAATTAAAACTTTAACGGTCATTTTTTTAGTCCTTAGTCAGTAGTCAGTAGTCAGCAGTTATCGGTGGCAAGTCAGTTCTCAGTTGTTAATAATCAGTAGTCATGAGTCAACAGCTTGATAACTAATGACCAATGACTACTGACTAATGACTACTGACTAATAACTATTAAACCGAAACTTGTTGCCACTCTAGGCGTTCAAGTGTGCGAGCACGTTCTAGGGCACGCTCGAAGGCTTCTAGTTTTGGTTCTAGGGTGATGGGTTCACCGATGTAACCTTGGACGGCTTCTTGGGTTTTTAAGCCGTTGCCAGTGATGTAGACGACGGTGGTTTCGTCGGGGTTGATCTTACCTGCTTCTACGAGTTTTTTCAAGACTGCAATTGTTGTGCCGCCTGCGGTTTCGGTGAAGATGCCTTCAGTTTCTGCTAGCAGCTTCATGCCTTCGATGATTTCGGTGTCGTTGACGGATTCGATGTTGCCACCTGTTTTGCGAGCGACTTCGAGGGCGTACATCCCGTCTGCTGGATTGCCGATCGCGATCGACTTAGCAATTGTATTCGGTTTGACGGGTGTGACGAAATCGCGGCCTTCGCGGAATGCTTGGGCGATCGGAGAACAACCGTCAGCTTGAGCACCGCTGAACCGGACTTCTTTATCATCCACTAAGCCGACTTCGACGAATTCTTTAAATCCTTTGTAAATCTTTGTGAACAAGGAGCCGGAAGCGAGGGGGGCGACGATGTGATCGGGCAATTTCCAGCCCAACTGTTCGGCGACTTCGTAGCCGAGGGTTTTCGAGCCTTCGGAATAGTAGGGACGCAAGTTGATGTTGACAAATCCCCAGCCGTGTGTATTAGCAACTTCACAGCAGAGGCGGTTAACTTGGTCGTAGTTGCCGTGAACTGACATCACAGTCGGATTGTAAATTAGAGTGCCGAGGACTTTGCCTGCTTCTAAGTCGGAGGGGATGAAGACTACGCAATCTAGTCCGGCATGGGCTGCGATCGCCGCAGTCGAGTTAGCTAAATTACCAGTGCTGGCACAGGATACCGTTGTGAAACCCAATTCTCTGGCTCTGCTGAGGGCAACTGACACCACTCTGTCTTTGAAACTGAGAGTGGGCATATTGACAGCATCGTTTTTAATGTAAAGATTTTTTAGACCCAGCCTGCGCGCTAGGCGGTGGGATTTTACTAGCGGAGTCATACCGGTGCCGACATCGATCACGTTATCTGTAGCGACTGGCAGAAATGCCCGGTAACGCCAGATCGAGTTTGGCCCGGCTTCGATGGTTTGGCGAGTGACGGTGCGACGGATTGCGTCGTAGTCGTACTTGACCTCAAGCGGCCCAAAACAGCAATCGCAGACGTGTTTGGCTTGAAGTTCGTACTCTTCGCCACATTCTTTGCACTTGAGGGCTGTGAAGGTAGCTGCTGTGGATTGGGTTCTGGTCGCCTGGGTCATAAAAAAGCTCCGTAAGTGGGAAACTCAGTGGCTTGAGCCCTGAGAGGGAAACGACGCGGCGGTTTCAACCACCTTGAATCCCCTTTCGGGGTTGGAGAGGTATAGTTGCCCCTCCGATGGAGATATGGTTGTCTCCTTTCTCCCTTGCGGGGTAATGTTCGCCTCGACCTGGTTATAAAGGCTTGTTAGACCTGCAACACTGTTTCAGTGACTTTAAAACTGTTTAATTGCAGATGACAGAGCGGAAAACTGGCGTCGCATTCGCCGGTGTCGTGACCTGAATAACGTCTCCTCGTAAGAGGGGTCTGGTCAGAACAGCTTGCAATTTCTTACAAGCTCAGTGGCTTTACCCCTGAGTTCCTGACAGCTAAACTCTCTAGTTTTGAGATGTTTTCAATTCTTGTCACACATTAGCATGGTGAAAATAGTGCGTCAACCATACCCGATTTTTTTAGTCGGGATTGATTTTAGAGTAAAAATATCGTGTATTTAACTTGCATCTTTGGACTGCTTAAAACTAGGTATGACAAGGATTAGAGTTGTTCTCAAGCTCTGCCTGGAGATGCAGATTATGAGGCTGGGCCTGTTGCCCGATCGCACTCAAAGATGATTTGCTAATAAAATTGTTACAAAACTTAATATTTTGATTTTGAGTTGACAATTTGACAGCGGTGCGATCGAACACAATATGTTATGGCAATGCCCAATGCCCCATGCCCCATGCCCTACCCACCACTGACTGGCGGAATCAGTACAACTTCGTCGCCGTCTTGGAGGATAGTATCGGGGGAGACGAATTCCAGGTTGAGCCCGAAGCGGGTGAGCAAGCGCCACTGTTCCAATTGGGGATGTTGCTCGATCGCGCGTTCTAATACCTGGGACACTGGGGTGAGAAGTGGCAATTCTAGTGTAAGTTCAGAAACGCCGTAGGCTTCACTAAAAGCGGCGAAAAGTTTAACTGTGATAGTAATCAAAGAATTAGCCATAAACAATTAAGAGTAGAAACTTTACCCAACGATCAAATACACAATACAATTAATTTGGAATTAGACGCGCAGAGGCTTAAAATCTGGTTGTTAAGCGCAGTTGGGAAGTCCAGAAACTTTACCCAGCTTAGTAAGCAATTAGTTTGATCTAAGAATAATACTCAAGTTAGCGCGATCGGGATATTTATGGCAAATAACGATTTCAAAGTGCTTCAAATTATTGAAGCTAAGGGTTGGTATGCCTTTGGGAGTACCAAGCAAAGTCAGCACGTTGAGAGGTGGGTAAGACCTGTTGTGTGTTGGGTTTTAGTAGAAGATAAAAAAAAGCGACGCATTGTGACTGCCACCGCTAGCTATCAAATCGAGATTGACGATAAAGAAGTCGAGTTTTTTGCCCACGAGAGCGAAATTCAAGATATAGAGAGTCTTCCGAAGTCTGTTTCGGTATCAGAATTTCTCAAAACAGAAGATTGAGGGAATTATATAAAGACCTTTTCCAAAATAAAGAGGGCGGAAGAGTGCAGGCAATGCCAACACGCTTCCGCCCTTGCTGAATAACAGGGTATGCATATGTTCTTATATTATGCAGTGAGATTTTCGTTATTTCAAGAGGACTATTGCAATTACCCACTTTTGGTTTGAGGCTGTATTTGCAAGACTTTCACTATTGTGACGCTCCCATACTAACTCAAGCTGCAACCGCTTCGACGCTTTGAGTTCAAACCCCGCTGGCAACAGGTTCAGCCTTCTGAGACTGGCGCATCCGTCGCCCCCTCATTACCATCGGCACGCCACCGGCTGGCCCTAAAGTCACCCCTCGACGCTTCGGTTGCACAGGCTTGTTCTCGGCCAATGCTAGCTCGAAATCCCGCAAAATATTTGCCAGCACCAGTTTCATCTCCAACTGCGCCAAAGCCATGCCGATGCAGCGGCGGCTTCCCCCTCCAAAGGGTACATACTCGTAAGGCGAGAATTGCCTCTCCAAAAACCGTTCTGGTTTAAATTTCAGCGGTTCTGGATACAAATCCTCCCGACGGTGGGTTAAATAAATGGAGCAAGACTTAAGTGCTAAATAGTTTGCTAAACTTATTCACAGTTAACCGCCGAGAGGAAGTTGTATGTGGAAAGTAGCAGAATTTGGAAAATTAGTGGGAGTCTCAGGATCTACGTTACGGCGCTGGGAAAGTGAGAACAAGTTAATCCCTGGTAGAACGCTAGGCAACCAGCGCATTTATTCAGAAAGCCACCTCAATATCGCCCGAAACTTGAAAACCGGGAAAACACCGGCCAGTCGGGTCATCGTATATTGTCGAGTTTCCTCCACTGGACAGAAGCAAGACTTGCTCCGCCAAGTGCAGGCTATGGAACAGTTTTGCTTAGCGCAAGGTGTTGCAATTACGGATTCCATTCAGGAAATTGGGGGCGGACTCAACTTCAAACGTCCCAAGTTCCTGCAAATCGTACAATGGGCGATACTCGGCGAAGTTAAAGTGCTGTATGTTGCCCACAAAGATCGGCTATGCAGATTTGGTTTTGAATTGGTCGAGCAAATCTTACAGTGGAATGGCGGGACGGTCATTGTCGCCAACGCGGAAAGCTTGTCACCATATGAAGAGTTGACTCAAGATTTGCTTTCAATAATTCACTGCTTTTCTTCTCGGCTCTACGGACTGCGGAAATATAAAGCAAAAGTTAAGAATATTGTAGAAGGTGTAGATCCTTGTACGGATTCCGCTATACTTAGTCAAGTAAGTAACTCCAATAAAGTTTAACTATGTTTGCTGTTAAGCGAGCGCTCAAATTAAATAATGTCGAAGCGACCTTGATGGCGAAACACGCAGGATTCCGGCGCGTAGTATTTAACTTTGGGTTGAGTTTGCGGACTCAAATGTACAGTGAAGGGCAATTCACGGACTCAAAAATACTCACTGAAGTCAAAAAAGTTCTTACCAATCATGTCAAGAAACAGCCTGAATTCGCTTGGATGAATCAATTATCTAGCCGAGTTTATCAAAACGCTTTGATTGACTTAAAAGATGCATTTAGTCGATATCGTTCTGGTGCATCAGGTCATCCGAAATTCGCTAGTCGCCGAGACGGTCAATCTTTTACGGTTGATTCATCCAACGGCAAAGTTCTGTTAAATGCTGGCAACACTATTAAGATTCCTACTTTGGGAACTTTTCGACTTTTTGAGCCATTAGAATGTAGCTTTGTCTCTCAAACTTTCACAATTTCAAAAGAAGGAAGTCGCTGGTTTGTTTCTTTTTGCGTTGATGCAGAGCGTCTTCCGGTTCAGCACTCTGAAGATTTCGTGGGGATTGATGTCGGCATCAAGTCATTTGCTACGTTATCAACCCAGCAGTTTTTTGATGCGCCGAAGCCTTTAAAGCAAGCGAAAACCAAGCTTGCTACTTTGCAGCGCCAAGCATCAAAGCAGGTGAAAGGCTCTCGAAACCAGCGCAAAACTTACAATAAAATTAGCCGACTCCATGCACGAATAGCTCGTATTCGCCTAGACTTCCTTCACA
>JAYSVM010000062.1:0-21640 GCA_043718495.1 Oscillatoriales bacterium
GCGCTCAAGATGGCATAATTTCGTTA
Source organism: Oscillatoriales bacterium (assembly GCA_043718495.1). Taxonomy (GTDB): domain Bacteria; phylum Cyanobacteriota; class Cyanobacteriia; order Cyanobacteriales; family Microcoleaceae; genus Microcoleus. The sequence goes on from JAYSVM010000062.1 coordinate 27, forward strand.
CTCTGTAGAAGTCTTCCTTCTTCCTTCTTCCTTCTTCCTTCTTCTACAAATGCCGCTCCAAATCGAACAGAAAACCGTGAATATACTCTTCAGTCCACTCCTCACCATAGAACCGCAAAAACATCCCCCTAGCAGGATCTTTAGCAGCACGATAATTGATATAATTCCGTTGAGCCTGAAGAATCTCTGCCAATCTCTGGCTATCTGTGACTGGTTGGGCGCGATCGACCAAATCGAGATAAGCTTGTAGATAATCCTGAAAAGCTGCAAAAACCGTAGTTTGCACAGCCTCCGTTTCCTTGGGACGAGTCCAGAGAAAAGCCGGAGAAAAGAACTGTTTTGCCTCTTCAGGAAAATCGCCACCCCAAGGTAAGTCTGTTTGATACTTGTTAAAAATCGGTAAAATCGGATCGGAGTATTGCTTTTGATAAGCCAAATCATGGAACAACGGCTGCATATCTAAAGCAATCAAATGTCCCCCCGGCAAAGTTACTAAGTCAGCCCCAAAAAAAGGCAAATCATAATTTATTTGGGGGAAAATTACAAAGTTTAGTACCTGGAGAGCATCACCACCCTGCACATGAGCGGCTCGAATCTGCCGCAGTTTTGAAGATTTGAAAGCATGGCTGGTAGTAAGAACTAACTGCTCTTTTTTGCCTTTACCGGTGATACATTCTTTACTTTCAAAACCTGCTGGAATCGGATAAGGAGCTAGGTCAAGTCGTTCCGTTATTAGGGGAATTGCGTAATCTAAAAATGGCTGATATAGAGTCATGTTTAATTTATTTTGCCCCGGCGGGAATCGCTAAGGGAACAGCATCTTCAAACAAAAATTCGTACAAAAATTTCTCTGACCATTCATGGCCAAAATAGCTGCTGAATAGTCCTGATGCGGGGTCTCTTTCTGCACTATACTGGTCGTAATCTTTCTGTGCTTTCACAATCCGCTGAACTTCTTCGGGAGTGTTTAGGACAGAAGCTTGCTCTAACATTTTCCAATACATCTGGATGTATTCTTGATAAGCGGGAAACAATTGATTGACTACTGTTTCTGCGTCGGTTTTGGCAAACAGCAAATTTTTGGAAAAATACTGGTTAGCATCATAGAACTTCATTTCTAAGTCTTGTACCAAATCGCTGTATTTACTGCGAATTTCGGTCAATGGTTCGATATACTTGTCTATGTAGGCGCGATCGCGAAATAACGGCTGAAAATCAATCACTACCAAGATTTTCTTCTTCCCAAAGGCCAAAAAATCAATCCCTAGCAAGGGTGCATCGCAGTTATGGCTCGGATAAATAACGCTGTTAAAAATTTGCGCCGTTTCCCCAGCATCGATATAGGTGTAGCGAATCTTTCGTAATTGGGGGCATTGATAGCACCAACTTTGAATCGTGGCAGGATTTTTGCCTCTTTCACTTACCACCGATTCCAAACCAGAGGGAATGGGACGACTCTCTAATGCAAAATTCTCAGATAGTTCTTTTTCTAAAAATTGCTGAAATGGCTTAAACATAGATTATAATTTAGCCCCTTATACTTTTCCCTAAATACAGGATGATAGGCGATCGCCAGAAGTCTCGTCTCTGTTCTGGCTAACAAAGTAATATTTCGTTATGAAACCAAACTTTACGATCTGACTTCTTCTATTGAGAGATTTGTACCACACTCCCATATTTGACGGCGGGAATTGTAATAAATCTTAATAACGATTCTCATAATTCTAGTCTATAACTTGGATTGTCTTCAATTACGTCAGTGCAACTCTAATAACTATGCAGCTAAGCGAAAGAGCAAAAGAATTAATTCCCAAAGCCAGAATCGTCAGTTTTGCCACTTGGAAAAATCTCTATTCAGATGAAGTCATTGCCATTTTTCAAGCAACTGATAATCGCAGCGAATATCTCACCGATGAAGATTTAGAAAGCATTCAAAATCTTGTCCCCGATATTTCTTTAATCTTAGCACAAGTTAGATTGCTACGAGAACAAGCTCCAAATCTGGTTGCCAATGCGAGGGCAAAGGTATTAGCCGACTTTCCGAATATCGTCGAACCCGGCAATGACCTCTATCCTCCCGCTCGCGCCGAAGCCTGTTGGCGAGATTTCTGGCATTTCCTGCGCTCTGTTACCTATGGAATTGCCGGGAACAATCCTGATTTCTTGAGTCAGGAAGGACTCAAAAATATGGAGCTACTTTATCAAGAATTAGGCGTACCGATTCCGGCGATGCTCTGTGGATTAGAACAGTTAAAAATAGTCAGCTTACAGCAATTCAGTTTAGAGGAACAGGATTTATTGGGCATCAATTTTGATCGTTTAATCACTAGCTTAAAACAGTTTAATCAAGCTTGAGTTTATGTAGGTTGGGTTGAAGAATGAAACCCAACAAAATCTTCAAGTTGACGTTGGGTTTTGCTTCGCTCAACCCAACCTACTAACTATTTTCAAGCAAGTTTTCTAAAGCAGCGCCAACAACTTGATGATGGGAGTCTTGGCGAAGTTGACTCAAAACTGCCTTAGCCTGGGGATGATCAAAATGCTTCAAAGCAGATGCCGTGTGCTGACGAATTCCTTCATACTCAGAACCAGCCAGCCTCAATAACTGAGCAAGTGCACTCTCTTCTTGAATGGTTCCAGCTAAGGCACCGAGTCCATCCACAGCCGCTTCCTGGGTGGTCATATCTTCGCCAGCCAATGCTTCGACACAAACCTCGAAAATTTCGTTATGACACTCCATGTCCACCAATGCGCCCAGAATGCTACGACGTACCAGCCAGTGGTCATCCTGAATAAAAGTCAGCACTAAATGAGATGCAGCACATTGGCCGAAGAGGGAAAGGGAATTGGCGGCTTCGGCTCGTACATTGGGGGTATTATCAAGTTTGATGATTTGGAGTAGTGCGGCAAAGGATTCGGCAGTTTGTTGTTGTCCAAATCCCCGGCTGAGGAAGGAACGGACTAAAAATTCTGGGTCGTTGAGTTTTGCTTTTAGTAAGGGAACGGCTATTTCTGGTGTATAGTCTTTAAGAGCTGCGATCGCCTTGAGTCGATACTGAAAGTCAGAATTTTCTAGAGACGCTTCGATTTCGTGAATATCCATAACCACAGAGCACAAGTTTCGTTTACTTTAACAGAAATATTCTACCTTCCACCTTCTATCCTTTACATCCGTTACATCACTTCCGTCAGCATCAGAATGATATCATAGCGATTGCGATTGCTTCGCTAAGAGCTCGCAATGACATATTTATATCAAATCTGAAATGATATCATTCCGGTATAAACGGAATTGATATTACATCCGTTACAGAATCCGTTGCCGAACTTCCTTCTACTAAACTCTATCATCAAATCTAGTTTGAAAACTGCCATATTTGAACCAATATTGCCGCAGTTCATGATGAGGTGTATGCAAACTTCCTTTGGCTTGATAGAGCATCACTTGTCGATGATTTCCCATCCAAACTCGTTTGGTTGGTTCAACAGAAATTAAGCATCCTCCTAGACTGGTGATACATTCCTCAAATCGCTCAACTGTGGGATAGTCTAAGGTTTCAAAAATTAGAAACTGACCGGAAAAAATCAAGTGACGACTTCTAATCCAAGCCTGCATTTTCTTGTCAGCTATGGGGGGTAACATTGTATCGATAGGCGGAATTGCTGTTGAAAAATAGAGATTGATACAGGTCTGATTTGGCAACTTGCCTGACAAACTCGCCCACTGTAATATCGACATTGCCGAGTAAGGATTCGGGACTTGTGAGACGCTGACTTTCCATCAAGTGGACGTTTCCTAAGACTTGTCGATAAGCAACACGAATTAATACTTGTAAGTCTTCTATCAGGATATAGTGTTTCTCAAATAGATGATGTAGGTTGGGTTGAGCGATAGCGGAACCCAACATCTTATTTTAAATAGTCCTGGACGCATTGTAACTGTGCAACAAAGCTTTGAGATTGCTTCGTTTCTCTCGCAATGACAGAATTACGTTATTTATGTGTTTAGGACTATTAAATCAAGAGTTGGGTTTCGCAAAGCCTCAACCCAACCTACATATTTGCGATAATCGCTTAATCACCGGATGTTTTAAGCAACTTCGGTGATGCTGACAATTTTTCCGCCTGCATGATAGAAAGAATGCGCTGGATTTGCGGTGTCATCTTGGCACCGGAAACCAGATATTCAGTGTTACTTAGTCGGCGAGAGCTATCAAATTTAGCTCCTTTAACTGAAATCTTGAACATCTTTTCGGTAGCATCTTTGTAGGCGCTGATCCGACCGCCGGTTATTGGTAAAGTAATTTTGTTGCCGCTATCGCATCTAAAACGACACTCATTGAGTTTCTCCTAAGACTAAATAACGCTTCAAAATGGGAATTAAGGATTACCGAAAGACAAGCTTAGGGAGGTGATTCCCCAAGTTGTTAAGGCAGAAGTTTAAGGGGGTTTTAGTTGACAGCAGTGATGCTACCAATTATGCCACCTTGTTTGTGAATGCGTTGATATTCTTGCGAGAGGCGATCGAACGGTACAAGATATACTTGATTGCTACGACGGAATTTGGAGACTTTGTTCATCACAGTGCTTCCTGAAGAACGATATCCAGTGACTGTAATGCGATAAACTTTGCCTTCTGCTTGTGCACCTAATCCAGCACGGCTACGTGTATTCATGGCGTACTCTTGGAATGCCCAACCGTCTCCAACTGTGCCACCGGAAGGGGGGACGATTGGTAGAGGGGTTTCTTGAATGACGAATTTATTCAAAACGGGGGCTTTTCCAGAAATGCTGCCCTTCAAATCGCTGCTGGATGGGCCGCGCAAGAGAGCAAACATATGTGTAAACCCAACCATGTTTTTTCCTGGTTGGGTTTTGTAGCCTCGGTAAAAGGGAACGATATTTTCCCCGTAGGCGTTTTGATATTCATCGGTGTCGAGGTAAGAATCAATTTCTGCCTCGAAGCCTTGGGTATCTAAGATAGTGCTATGTGTTCTCATTTCTTCTAGGCCATCGGGGGCGCGGCCGAGAAGGTGTTTGAAGTTAAGTTCGATGAACCGATAGCGAGGACAAGTGTCGAAAAAGCGAGAACGATAGGCGTCTGATTTTGCCAGGGCGCGGACGAATTCGCGTACACTGAGTTCACCACGTTTGAATTGGGATTCAGGAACTATGGCTCGTTCGCTTTCCATGATGTAAGCATTACCAAAAACGTGCCGATAGACAGCAAGAATTACGGTTTCTACTTCTTCTTGTGAATGTCCTGGCATCAGTTCTAAAGATGGTGTTTCTTCAAATAAACTGACTCCAAGTCGAGATGCAGGTCCAAAAACCATTTGAAAAATCTCCACTATTGTGTTAGGTGAGAATTTACCATAATTAGATGTTATATTAGAAAATTTTACATATTGTAATATTACAGCTTATGTTGCTATTTTTATGTACTACAAGATTGATTTTTTTTAGCTGGAAGGTTTTGATGACTGGATGTGTGGCTGTAGTATGCTTGGAGTTTGGTTGCCGATCGCGCAAACAGAAAATTAGACCAATGGTACTTCTGTTGCAAAGCTTTGGCGCTTTTCAAATGACAAAGAACCGGAGTCTGAGCCCCAGATTTGCTGATGAGTGTTTACATCCATGCCGCGATCGAGACTTTTCCAAGTTGTTGCAGTAATTTCTACGTCACTGATTAGGTAGGTTGAACAACCTCTTTTTTCGATGAGACATTGGTTTCCTGGCTCTACACTACCTCGAAACATTTCTCCGTCTCGTTTGAAAACCATAGAGCAATTGTAGCGCCTTTGAATGCAATCTGGTGTCACTGTTTTGAGGATGCTTAATTCTCGTGCTGCGCCGGCATATTGTACTGGATCGTTGAGACTATAATTTTCAATATAAATTTGCGATTCTTGGTCAATTAATTTGTGGACTCCTTGACGATAGGGTGTCCAAAGGTCATGGTCATATACTTGTTCGGAATAAAAGCCGATCGCATTGAAGAACTCAAAGGGCAAAGGACGAAATAAGATATGAATATGGGCAAATTGTTGTGGTTTTTCAAAGGATTGTTTATAGTTACTAAAATCCCCCGCCATCCACTGAGCCAGAGTTATTAAATCATTGCTTTTGACTGAATTCATAAGCTGTTTTCTAGTTGCTTATTTCGCTGGGAGTGAACGAATTTCTGAGGAAAAAGAGGCGGTAACAACTCCACTTCCTTTGCTGGTTTTGATCAGGGAAACACGAAACCGGAGATTGGGATTGGCAAACCAGATTTTTTCTTCGGCGGCGGCGTTGTCGTAGCTGGTGAGAAGGACAAATGTGCCATCGTCGGTGAAGTGATAGTCAGCGGCGGCGGGGATGGTTTCGGCATATCCTTGATCTCGCAGTAATTTACCGCGATTAGGGACTGTGCGATCGGGGATTGGTACGAGGATACAACTGCCTTTCATTTCGGCGTTTTCGTCCCAATCTGTGTGTCCTTCCCAGGTCATTTGGAAGGGTGCGATGGCGTGGGTTGGGTCGATGTCGTAGGATTTGCAGAGGTCGATTACGGCGGTGTTATCGGGTGAGACTGGAACGATATCAATGACTGACTCTATGGCTTCAAAGTGTCTGAAAGTCAAGTGATGGGCGCTGCGCTGCGATCGCCATTGTCCTAGTGAATTTTCTACAAACTGGTTGATGTTCATAGAAATTATTGTACAAGGTCGATCGCCTTTTTCAAAATTGACAAAAACACAAATACTTCCACATGATGTTTTTCATGTAGTGTTTTTGTGGAATTTCGTTGAAGGATGGGAGTAGAAGGACTTGAACCTTCGACCTTGAGATTAAGAGTCACCTGCTCTAACCAACTGAGCTATACTCCCGCATCTAAACTAATATAACATAGCTGATTGATTTTGGCAACACTTTTCAAAATTTAGTGCGATCGCCCCGCTGACTGCAATATCTGGTTCTGGTTGAGAGTCTGATAGTGTAATGGGCATCAGGTTTTCTCAAGTGCGATCCTCTCTCGAAAGGGCTGCGCTAACGCCCAAACACCTCATTTGTGCAATCGATAATGAAGCAACAGGAAACCATTGCTATAGATTTTGCGATCGATTAGTTCCAGATTTGTCGAATCCATCGCCCTCGAAAAAAGACGAATTCCAGATCCAATGATTACCGGATTCAACTTCACAATCATCTCATCAATCTCAGAAACAATAGTTGCCGCTAAATCGCCACCACCGCACAGCCAGATATCCTTCCCCGTTTCCTGCTTCAATTCCCTCACAAATCCCACAGCATTGTCTGAGACAAGTTCAATATTGCGATCGGGACTTGCTTTCATAGTGCGTGAAAATACATACTGCTTCAGGGTGGGATAAGGATTAGTCACACCAACATTTAGCCCTACCTCATAGGTTTTGCGTCCCATCAAAACAGTATCAAACAGCTTGTTTTCTGGATGAATTCCTAAAGCCTTTTGAGCGTGAACCGGAAAAGTCTCAGGAAAAAGCTCGCACAAATCAGCAAAATGCTCTCCTGACATCGGAAAACAATCAAAAGATCCATCTTCGCCAGCAATAAACCCGTCCACAGTGGAAGCAATGTAATATTTTAGTTTTCTCATGTTTCACCTTGCTTTGGTGTGTTTTAAATTACAACAACTTTACATCGTACAGTTTAAACCTATCGTCATGTGTAATAATAGTGTAATCTTCGGCTTGGGCTTGAGAAATAATTAGGCGATCAAAAGGATCTTGATGGTGAAACGGTAGATTTTGCAATTTCTCATAATGAAAAAACTTAGTTTCTAGAATTTGAAAGTCGTGGTCAATCAGAAAAAATTCTAGCTCCGACACAGAAATACACAAAGACAACTTACCAATACTGATTTTAATATTAAGTTCCCACAGACTAGCTTGGCTAATATAAATTTCATTGACAGGATTAGTAATCAACGATCGTACATCTTCATCAAGCCGAGTGTTACCCTCAACAAACCAAATTAGAATGTGAGTGTCAATTAGATATTTCATGGCAACATATATTCTTCAAAACCCGGAGGTGTTTCATCAAAATCATCCGCAACATAAGTAAAAATTCCTTTGCCACAGCCAAATTGACGAGGCTTGAGGACAGCAGTCTTTTCAGGTGACTTTTCTTTGAGTTTTTGGATTTCGTTTAAAAGTTGAGTATCCTTCAATAACAAAATCCACTGAATCAATTCTAATTTGAGAATTTGAATGCTCATGGCTTCTATGTTAAGTGACCAGCAAATCTAGACCTATTATAAACCAATTCATCCACTCTTAGAGGTACTGCCCCTCCTATCCCCGCGTTATGAGCACGATGTCTTACTTTTCGACTTCTGGTGGAAAGAGGAAGATGAAGGAATCGAACCCTTACAGTTACCTATACCCTGGTTTTCAAGACCAGTTGCCGGCCATTCAGCGGCATCTTCCGAGTCCGACAGGGCTTGAACCCGCAACATTCGAGGTAAAAGGGGCGGGTTTATGAGATTGTAGATTTTAGGCAATTATTGTCGCGAACCCGCCCCTACAATAATTAGGAAAAATCCAATATCTACAAAGATTTAGACTTGTCCTGATACCATTTTTTAGCTGCGTTCATCACTGCTTTGTTAACATCTTTCCAAGTTAGTTGAGCCACCTCTAATTCGGCAACGCTTTCTTTTTCTACGTCAGCGTTAAACCACTTTAAAAATGCTCCAATTTTGTCCATATCAAACTCACCGCAACCAACTTCTGTTACCGCTTGTTCCAGACGAGCTGGCGTTACAAAAAGATTGACAAAATCGTCAATACTTTTAGCAATTTCGGGGTCAATTTGCACTGGTTGTTTGGTTTTGACAGCTTGGTGTTTTTCGCCTTTTGCTTTGAACAGCAGTTCGGCATAGGACAGTCTTTCTGCTAGTTCATTACTTTCAGGAAATAGCACCAATCCTTCCCCAATCCCTTCGATGCCGAAAGTTTCTTTCACCCAAGGATCGACTGTTTCTACAGTGTTAACTGCTTGATTGAGGATTTCCACGGCTGATTCAAGTTGAGTGCGATCGCCAAAATCCAAAACAATCGATTCCCCATAAAAAGGCAACACAAAAATGTCGGGATGTTTGGGCAAAAACGCAGCAATTCGATCGGGACAAACTTCTAGTTTTGCTAATTTGCCATAGTCGCCACCAAATTGTACCGCAAAAACTGCGAAAATTTTGCGATCGCACTCAGATACAGCCGTCCGTTGTTGAATGCCTTTACCGCACCATTCCCCAAAGATAGTTGCGTGTTCTGCACTCGCCAAATTAGCAAAATAATTGAGGTTTTGATTCACCCAATTAGCAAAGCCAAGATTGTCGTTTTCCGGTGAAATGATTTGTGATCGACTTTGGACAGCAACAGTACCGTCAGTAAAGATTTGGACGCCACCATTAGAGCCGTCGAGTTTAATTTTAGCCCGATAAGTTATCTTAGGAGCTTCCCCAACTAATTCTAAACTGCGACGGAGATTGTACAGCAATTCGATACTCGGCCAACTTTGGATTTGTACCGATTCAGCAACCATTTTTTGACAGTAAATTGCTGACAAATCGGAGCCAATAGCTGCTTCAACCTTGCCTAAAGCCATGCCATAGGAATAAACGCCTCGAAGCTTAGTCGGTTTGATTATTGTCCCGTCTTTAAGCACGGAATCAGTTAAAGCTACAGCCACAATATCGCCAACACTGTAAATGTTTTCAGAATTGGCAATAATTTGGACTGAATCGCATCCCGGAGCTTCAAAATTATAGAGGTATAGCGCATCAGCATTCGGATGATTTTGCGCGGTTTTTACTTCCATAGCAAATACAGGCATAAGGAAACTCCTTGATTGATTATCGTTTTAGTCAAGCGGATAACGGGACTCGTCACCCGCGATGTTACCAAATACCCCTGACTGGCCTCGAACCAGCACTAACTAGATCCTAAGTCTAGCGCCTCTACCAATTGGGCTACAAGGGTAAAATCGATCGCATTTTTGGGTTTTGATACCCAATACCCCTAGTTGGACTTGCACCAACAAAACTCTCGCACTCAACAAGAGATGTCTACTAATTGCATCATAGAGGTAAAGTCGGGATGGCAGGATTTGAACCTGCAACCTTCGGCTCCCAAAGCCGCCGCGCTACCAAGTTGCGCCACATCCCGTTCATACTCTTGGTGAGACTCGAACTCACAATAAAACACATTTTAAGTCTGCCGCGTCTACCAATTCCGCCACAAGAGCAAGTAGAAACTTAGTTGAAAATTTGGTACTCCTGGTGAGATTTGAACTCACAACCTGCTAATTTTGAATCAGCCGCCTCTACCAATTGGGCTACAGGAGTATAATTGATCTGCTTTGGTGATAGCAGAACTGGGAAGGCAGGGGTTGAACCTGCATTTGTCCGCTTTCAAAGAGCGGTGCCATACCAATTAGGCGACTTCCCAATAGTTGAATATCATGGTAGATTTTGAACACAGATAAAATCTTGTTTCAAAAATAGGCGAATTTGCCAATTTATCTACCCAGTAATTTGAAAAATGGCTGCCTCAGTAGGAATCGAACCTACAACCATCACGTTAACAGCGTGCAGCTCTACCAATTGAGCTATAAGGCAACGCAATCCCCCAAGTCAGTATCGAACTGACGACTTCTTGTTCTTCAAACAAGCACTCTACCAACTGAGTTATCGGGGGAAAACGGAGAAGGTGAGATTTGAACCCACGGCGGGTGTTAAACCGCTCTTTCTTAGCAGGAAAGCGCCTTAAGCCGCTCGGCCACTTCTCCATAGCGAGAACGGAGGGATTTGAACCCCCGAATGTTCAGTCGCGCAAACTGAATTGTTGTCCACTTACAACTCATTCTCAAGATTGCAACTGCATATTAAATACACAGGATTTACCCACGGGGGCAAAAACCCGGTTGGTTGAGCGGAGTCGAAACCCTATCTCAATATCTCTCGTAGAGATGCAAGATTTTACTCATAAATCGGGGTTTTTGTGTAAGTGAGAATACAGTTACAAATGGGTCGGGCTGGAATTGAACCAGCAACGCTTTAAGCTACTGTTTTACAGACAGCTACCCACGCCAGTAGGAGGGCCAACCCAAGATAGAATTTTTGGTAGGTCGTCGAGGAATTGAACCTCGATCCATCCGCTTAAAAGGCGGCTGCAAAACCATTCTGCCAACGACCTATGAGGAGTGCTGACGGGAGTTGAACCCGCAATCACTTGGGTGAAAACCAAGCGGCTTAAACCATTTGCCTACAGCACTATTGATTTTAGATTTTAGATTTTAGATTGCTCCTTTAAATTTCAGATTTGAGATTGTTCCTATTAATAAGTAGAAACAAAGGTTAGAGTGAGATTTGAACTCACGAAATTCGCTTTTGCAGAGCGACGCCTTAAACCACTCGGCCATCTAACCTGGGAGTCCCGACGAGGTTTGAACTCGCAATTTTCACCTTGAGAGGGTGACGGCTTAAAGCAATTTGCCTCCGGGACTACTTACGGGGCTGACGGGTTTCGATCCCGCTACCTTCGCTGTGACAGAGCGACGCTCTCCCAATTGAGCTACAGCCCCACAAGATGTCTGTTTGGACGGGATGGCGTTTGATTCTGCGTACTACAACTCAAGGGAGTTATTGTTGCCAGAGTATATACCGCCAATGTCCAAAAGTATGTGACACGATTAATTATCTATTCAATTTTCAAAGTTCGTATTGCTTTTGAGGTAAAGCTTTGAAGCTTTTCCCCTTCGCCATGTATTTATACTACATTGTGTATTACAAAACTGTCAAGGGGGTAATACAACTTTTTTTAAATTGGTTTTTTTAGATAGGGTGTCGATCGCCCAAATCAAGACTTCCAGCACCCCAAATCATTGAAAATCCGCATATCTGGCTGCAAAATCGGTAGTGTCGGGGCAGGTGAATCCGATCGCCATACTGTACTACACTCCGATCGCTCTGAATTCTCGCCGCCGCTCCAGCAATCCACCGCCCAGATTCCTTAGCCCGCTTTTAGCTCGCTGTCAATCCCCGCAGAGACATATTTATCAAAAATTAGGTTTCTTTTCTCCGAAATTCCGACTATCATTATCGGCAGTGTGGAGTGACAGGAATCTCAAGTGACTGGAAATCATCTGTTTCAAAGACTGCGAAAAAAATGGCGTTTTGTGGCGATCGCCCTGGCAGCGGCTGCAATTAGCTTCATCATCGGTATACTCCTACCAGGAAACCAACAGGGAAGCGACAACCCCGCAACCGCAGCGGTGGAGACGCAGAACCTCAACCAATTTTTAGCGGTAAATCCGTTAGTCAAGAAAGTTGGAGACAGCCAAACAGCATTTAATCTCGATCGCACAATTGAACAATTTCTCACCATATTAGAATCCAAAGAGAAACGCCTGACATTTGTACCACCCCAGTCATTTCAAGGAAAAACTATTTTTGAAGCAAGCATCAACAACTCTGAGAAAGTTATTGCTTTAACGGTTGATGACGGCCCGTGGCCAGAAACAACGGAACAAATGCTGGATATTTTCGATCAAAATAATGTGAAAGCCACATTTTTCTGGATCGGTAAATCTATCGAAAACTCACCAGAAATTGCTCGTCTAGTTGTGGCAAAAGGTCACGCGATCGGCAATCATACGTGGAATCACCCCTACGATCAAATGGATTTAGCGACGGCGGCTAATGAAATCGATCGCACTGCCAAACTTATTTACGAAACAACGGGTGTTAAGACAACTTACTTTCGCCCGCCGGGAGGAGTGTTGAATAATGGTCTAGCCAAATATGCCAAAGAGCAGAATTATTCTGTGGTAATGTGGTCGGTAACTTCTGCCGATACGGATCCGCGCGCTCAACCGGAAGCTTTTGTGAAAAATGTGTTGAAAGGTGCGAAACCGGGTGCGATTGTGTTGATGCACGACGGTGGGGGCGATCGATCTCGCACGGTTAAAGCTTTACCGGAGATAATTGCTGGTTTGAAAAAAGAGGGATATCGGTTTGTGACGATTCCTGAGTTGCTGGAAATGCAAGAACAACAAGCGTAGCTAATTGTTTAAACGATTAATCTCAATTTAAACAGTGCCTGTAGGGGCGGGTTTACCAACAATATATAATGATGAGCGACAATATATATAAACCCGCCCCCGCCCCACCAATAGCCCACATCAACCTGACATTTATATTGAATATCAAAATATAGATTTAGATTGTTTGTTGGGTGGGGCGGGTTTTCGAGATTGTTTGTTTCAGGCAATTATGGTTGGTGAACCCGCCCCTACAGTAATGTATGAAAATGGTAAAATATCTCAATTCTTTCTTGTTTCTTTTTAATTAATTCCTGTGCCCCAATCCCTAGAATCCGATCGCACAAACATCCCTCACTGGCTACACTGGTTAGATACCTGTCCGAGTACCAACACGATCGCGATCGCCCGCGCAGCCCAACTCAACCACGGAGATGTCGTATTCACCAAACGACAAACCAGCGGCAGAGGCCAACATGGGCGAACCTGGCACGCCCCAACCGGTGTTTTGACTGCCAGTTTTGTACTCGACAACCTCAACCCGACTCTGCTACCGGGACTAAGTTTAGCCGTTGGTTTAGCGGTGATTTATGCGATCGAAGATTTAGTTCCAGATTGCCGCACTCTACTGCGCCTGAAATGGCCAAACGACATTTGGATTGATCGCCGCAAATTAGCCGGAATTCTCTGCGAAGCCACTTCTAGCAATGTTTCCGGCAAAACTCGCGCCGTTGTCGGCATCGGCATTAACCTGTGCGTAGATTTTGATCGCAGTGGACTCGATGCTAGCGCGATCGGCAATGCGATCAGCTTACATTCGATGGCGAGTCAAGTACCAGATGAACTGTGTTTGCTCGATCGGCTGCGACACTATCTCCTCGAACTAGCCCATATGTTTTCCCAAACCGACAAGCCAGCCGAAAAATCCGGTTTAGCCAGACTGTTGCCAGAATTACAGCACCGTGACGCACTTTTTGGTTGCAATGTGGGAATCGAACTTCCCGACAAAACTATCTGCGGACAAGCCGAAGGTATTGATGAATCTGGCCGTTTGCTATTGCGTTTGGAGGGCGATCGAATACAAGCCTTTATCTCCGGGCGAGTTCGAGTGAAAAGTTGATAGAGGACATGGTAGTGCCGTGTCGCTACAATCAATGGGGACAGTTAACCGTCAACTATCATCCTCCATTTCTTCTATTTCCTCCATTTCCTCCATTTCCACCACATCAACAGATTGCAACTGAGTCGGAGTCGCCGGAATTGCGGCAATAATTGCGTCAATCACCTTAGCTACCGGAATAATCTGCATCCCCAATTCTGGCACCGGTTGATTTTTCGGAATAATCGCTCTTTTAAAACCTAATTTTGCGGCTTCTCTTAATCTTAATTCTAATTGCGAAACTGGCCGCACTTGTCCTCCTAAACCGACTTCTCCAAGTAACACAGTTCTAGCATCGACTATGCGATCGCGAAAACTGGCCACAACTGCGATCGCAATTGCCAAATCCGACGCCGGTTCCTCCACCTTCAAGCCTCCCACCGATGCCACAATCGTATCCAATTTAGACAAAGGAATCCCGACTCTTTTCTCCAAAACTGCTAGAATTTGCTGCAATCTACTATTATCCACTCCAGTAGTAGAACGGCGAGGCGAACCAAAACTCGCAGGACTAACTAACGCCTGAATTTCTACTAAAATCGGTCTAGTTCCTTCGCAAGTAACAGTCGTTGATGTACCGGGAGAAAACTCGTCGCGATTTCCTAAAAATAACTCCGATGGATTGTCTACTTCTCGCAATCCCTCCGCTACCATTTCAAATACACCGATTTCATGAGTTGCGCCAAAACGGTTTTTCATCGATCGCAAAAGTCGATGAGAAGCAAAGCGATCTCCCTCAAAATATAGTACAGTATCTACTAGATGTTCCAATACCCTTGGTCCCGCCAAACCACCATCTTTAGTAACATGACCGACAAGAAATAAAGTAATATTTTCTCTTTTTGCCACTTGCATCAAAGCAGATGTACATTCCCGCACCTGAGCCACTGATCCCGGTGCTGATGTTAAACTAGCAAAATAAATAGTTTGGATACTGTCAATAACTGCTACATTTGGTTTGAGCGCTTCCAACTCCCGCAACACAACTTCTAAATCGGTCTCTGGAAGCAAATAGAAATTATCGGCTGAATGATCGTCGGGATCAATTGGAGTAGCACCGTTAGTAGTTTGTCCGTTACTGTCAGATTGATCGGAACTATTGTTTGACAAATCAACCGGATTAGCCACTCCTAAACGCTGCGATCGCAACTTCACCTGCTGGCCAGACTCCTCAGCACTTACATACAGTACGCGATCCTTGCGAGCCAACTTATTAGCCACCTGCAACAACAGCGTCGATTTCCCAATCCCCGGTTCGCCTCCAATCAACACCAGGGAACCGGGAACGATACCGCCGCCTAAAACGCGATCGAATTCAGCATAACCCGAAGGCCAACGAGACTGAGTTTGGTCAGCAATCTGCGATAATCTAAAAGATACCCTGGCTTGACCCTTGGACTTATCGGGAGGCGCACCGCCCTTTCCCTTAGTCGTTACCCCAGTCAACCCAGCCCGTGGTACGGCAATGGTAGAATGTTCTGGTTGCTCGTCAAAAGAATCCCACTTCTGACAGCTAGGACATCTGCCAAAATATTGTGGAGACTCATAGGCACATTCCCGACAAATATACTGTATTCGAGGTTTTGGCATTGTTTAAAACCATCAATAACTAAAACATTCAATAAATATTTAAGTAGCGTTTACTGCGATTGTTCCTCGATTAAAAACTTCTCAAAATACTCAAATTAAACTCTAAATTGATACCATATAGTATCGTCAATGGCAATTAACTTCGGAGTTGTGTCCTATACTTTAAACTCGAAAGTCATCATGTCATTATGATAGCATAGAAGCCAAACAAAGAGTAACGGGAATAAATTCCTTTGAATCGCTTTTCACCCCACTCCTAAAGGAACAGGGTTTTCAATCTCCCAAATTTGTCCTATAATAGGGTACAAAAAATAAAACATTATCTCGAATTTAGCTTAAGGAGTGTTGCATAACTTGGAAAACCATAAAGAAAAAATTCTGGTAGTGGATGACGAAGCCAGCATCCGCCGGATTCTGGAAACCCGCCTTTCCATGATTGGCTATGATGTCGTCACCGCAGCCGACGGTGAAGAAGCTCTCGAAATATTTCGCAACACCGAACCCGACTTAGTGGTTTTGGATGTGATGATGCCAAAGCTGGATGGCTATGGCGTTTGTCAGGAGTTGCGGAAGGAATCTGATGTGCCCATAATCATGTTAACTGCTCTGGGAGATGTCGCCGATCGCATCACCGGTTTAGAATTAGGCGCAGACGACTATGTTGTCAAACCTTTTTCTCCCAAGGAACTAGAAGCTCGGATCCGTTCAGTGCTACGCCGGGTTGACAAAAATGGCTCTTCAGGGATTCCTAGTTCGGGAGTCATCCAGGTAACGAATATTCGGATTGACACCAACAAGCGGCAAGTTTATAAAGGTGACGAACGAATTCGGCTCACGGGGATGGAATTCAGCTTGTTAGAGCTACTTGTCAGTCGTTCTGGAGAGCCTTTTTCGCGATCGGAAATTTTGCAGGAAGTTTGGGGATACACGCCTGAACGCCACGTAGACACTCGTGTAGTTGACGTTCACATCTCTCGGCTTAGGGCAAAGTTAGAGGATGACCCTAGCAATCCTGAATTAATTCTCACCGCCCGTGGCACTGGCTATCTGTTCCAGCGCATTGTCGAACCTGGGGAACTTGGGTAAAATTTAGTCATTGGTCATTAGTCAGTAGTCAGTAGTCAGTAGTCAGTTGTCAGTTGTCAGTAGTTAGTTGGCAGCAGTCAGCGGTTATTGGTTATTGGTTATCAGAAAAATCACAACAGCCAACACCCAACTGCCAACTACCAACTACCAACTGCCAACTGCCAAATGACTAAATCAGATCCAAATAGAGTTTTGCGACAATTGCCCTTAGTTGCAGGAGGATTGGCCGGCACGCTGCTGATGGTCAATCGCTTGCTGACTGAGCAACTCACCGATTCCCAAGCTCGATCGGATGCTTTGGGAGTAATTATCAGCGCTCTGCTAATTTTAACAGGTTTGCTGTGGCAACAAGTTCAGGCGCGATCGCCCGATTCAGTCAACCTCCGAGGCGAAGAAGGTTTTGAATTTACGCCAGATTTGCCGGATGTTGTCAAAATAGAATTAGCTTGGGCATCACGTTTGCTATTGACAAATACGGCCACAAGGGCGATCGTGATTTTGTATCAAGGAAAAGTCTTATTGCGGCGCGGCATTTTAGGCATCAATCCCGAAGTCAAACCAGGGCCAATTTTGCAGCGAGTATTCGACAAAAAAAAACCAGTTTATTTAGTAAATCTGAATATTTATCCCGGCAAAATCGAATTTGACTATTTACCCGAAAATACTCAAGGAGTTATCTGTCAGCCATTGGGAAATCAAGGCGTTTTAATTTTAGGTGCTAACGCGCCCCGCAGCTATACAAAACAAGATGAAAATTGGGTTGAAGGGATTGCCGACAAACTCGACAATACTCTCAGTCAGCATTTAAACTATTAGTTGATACCGTAGTATCCCACTAAATCGGGACACGGCAGTGCCGTTTCCCTACAAGATTATTTTTGGGTAGGGACACGGCATTGTCGTGTCCTCTGTAATTGCTACTTTTCCACCCGATTACGAACGCTAGGAGACAAAGAAATTAAATCTTCGACATTACGGTTCATGGTAGCACAAATATTATCCAATGGCAAATCATTAGTATCATGGCCAAAGGGATTTTCAATTTCTAGACCAATTTCTTCGATCCCGAACAAAGTAAAGCTAATTAAAGCCACAACTGGGCCAGTTCCCCAACTCAAATCCTTCACCATTTGAAATGGTAATGCCAATGAATAAAGCAACAGTAGCTGTTTCAGATGAATCGCGTAGGCCAAAGGAATAGGAGTCCTCAAAATTCGCTCGCAGCCTCCTAAACAATCGATTAAGGAGTCTAGTAACTGGTTCATAGCAGTTAACTGGTAGACATCAATGCAATTGCGATCGTACTGTTTATTCAAATAATCGCCAATCCAAAAGGCCACTTCTATGGGCGGATTGTTCATCGACTTGAGCTTTTGATATTGCGATGGGGACATTAATGGCTCCAACTCTGAATTTACAGATTCTTGTCGCAGATGCAATTTCATTGCCACTGCAAAAGCAACTAACAGGCGCAGTGCTGATTTTTTTTGTATGAAATCATCCTGGTCTTTTTCGTTAATTGCCACCCATATTTGACGAGCCAAATTACGGACGTTATTAACTACACTACCCCAAAATTTTCGACCTTCCCAAAATCGTTCGTAAGCTGTATTTGTCCTAAAAACCAACAATAAACCGAGGACAATACTCGGTACAATGCTAGATAAAATCGGCAAAGATACTGGAAATCTCAAAAAGTGCAGGAAGGAAATAAACACCCCAAATCCGCCGCATAGCAAAACGCGGGGTAAAATTGAGGGAATTACAGACCCTCGGAATTGTAATGCAGTCTTAAACCAAGGCCGTTTTTCATCAGTCATCAACCAAATCTCCTATTTACATATAACCTAGCAGCAATTTAGAGACTTAATTAGGTAAGATTAGGTATGTATCTTTAAACGCAATTTTCCGTGCAAGAGCTACCCCCTTCTAAGTCTTCACATCTTCATCGGTTGCCGAACCAACGGTGGCAAATCTATGCGCCCCAAACACAGCAAGCGGAACGATTAGCCGCAGAAATAAGCTTGTCACCACTGTTGGCCCAGGTACTGATTAATCGGGGCATGGATACATTAACAGAAGTCCAAGGGTTTGTGGAGCCGGAATCTTTGGTTTTGCCACAGCCAATGGATGAGTTTCCCGATTTGGCTGTGAGTGTCGAATTGTTGCGGGAGGCGATTTCCACAGGACAAAAGATTGCGATTTGTGGCGATTATGATGCTGATGGGATGACGAGCACGGCTTTGTTGCTGCGGGCTCTGAGGGTTCTGGGTGCTAATGTGGATTATGCGATTCCGAGTCGGATGCGGGAAGGTTATGGGATTAACGATCGCATTGTCGAAGAATTTCACTCGGAAGGTGTCGCTCTGATTCTGACTGTAGATAACGGAATTGCCGCTTTTGGGCCGGTGCAAAGAGCGCGAGAATTGGGTGTCAAAGTGATTATTACAGACCATCACGATTTGCCGCCACAATTGCCGCCGGCTGATGCGATTCTCAATCCCAAATTAATTGCTGAATCTTCGCCTTATCGCGGTTTGGCTGGAGTTGGTGTTGCTTATGTTTTGGCAATTAGTTTGGCTCAGAGTTTGCATAAAGTTGGCGGCTTGGTGAATCCGCTATTGGAGTTATTTACATTAGGAACTATTGCAGATTTGGCTCCTTTAACTGGGGTGAATCGGCGTTGGGTAAAACGGGGTTTGCGGCTTTTGCCTCATTCGCAATTAGCTGGTGTTCAGGCTTTGATTCAGGTGGCTGGAGTGCAGCCGGGAAGTTCTGAAACTCCTTTAATTCCTAATTTCAAGAGTCAAGTTCAAAATTCGTTAAAACCTGAAGATATTGGTTTTAGACTGGGGCCGAGGATTAATGCTGTGGGTAGGCTTGCTGATCCGCAAATTGTGATTGAATTGTTGACGACGGACGATCGCGATTTAGCTCTTGTCAGGGCGATGGAGTGCGAACAAATCAATCAGCGCAGGCAGGAGTTGTGTCTGGAAATTGAACAGGAGGCGATCGCCTGGTGTGAAGAAAAGTCCCCTAATTTGCAGCAGGAACGGGTATTAGTGGTTGTACAACCCGGTTGGCATCATGGGGTGATTGGCATTGTTGCTTCTCGGTTAGTGGAGCGCTACGGCGTGCCTGTGTTTATTGGTACTTTTGAGGATGAGGCGGATGAGGATGAGCCTAATAAGTCGAAGATTGTGCGAGGTTCGGCGAGGGGAATTCCTGAGTTTAATGTATTTGAAGGGCTGAATTTTTGTGCGGATTTATTAACTAAATTTGGTGGACACAAAGCAGCGGGCGGTTTTTCGATGCCAGCGGAAAATCTGGACAAATTCGCGAGTCAACTGTCTGTTTTTGCTAATCAATGTTTGGAACCGGAACATTTAAAACCGTTAGTTTCAGTTGATGTTCAAGCGGATTTATCTGATATCAATCTCGACCTTTATCGACAAATTGATGCTCTAGAACCTTGTGGGATGGAAAATAAAGCCCCTGTGTTTTGGACAGCAAATGTTTCAATAACTGAACAGAAAATTGTGGGAAAAGGAAACCACGTTAAACTAACTGCAAGTCAGACTGGAAAAACACCAGCAAGTTTAGGGGGAATTGCTTGGCGTTGGGGCGAATATTTTCCTTTGCCTCGTCTGGTTGATATTGCTTATCGATTGCGCGAAAATACTTTTAATGGCAAGACATCGGTGCAGTTGGAATTGTTGGGAATTAGGCTACCTGTATCGTTGCCAAATTCTAGCCCGCTAATGTCGGGGAAGGCGGAGTTTGATTACTACGATCGCACTTATTCTTGCAGTTTATCTCGATCGGGCGATTTGCAGGAATTGAGAATCCGTAACTCTCAAGGGCAAATTCTGGCAATTCAACCGGGACAAAAAACTGGTTTGTTGGGAAATAGCCGCAAAAATGCTCAGGAAATTGATGTGTCTCGGCCTTTTTTCGAGAATTTGATTCAAACGGCTTCAAAGGCTTTGGGTATTTGAGATCATCAAAGATTGGCGATCGAATTTTGGGAACTCTGAATCGTTGAAAACTCAAATATCCCAACTTTCGATCGCCCAAATCAAGCTAATCTTACAAATCGCCGCCCTTAGCCGCCAACAGAAAAATCACAATCGGGCCCGAAAGCACGACTGCTGCGAGCAAAGCTACCTGAATAATCAGTTTGTAGTCAATTCCACTGCCCAATCCGCTGAAAAGATCCGTTATAAAGTCCATGTGTCCGATACTTTTTTGCTAACGTTTACTAACAAACACATAAGTTAAATCGCTAAAAAGCTTTTCAACCAAGGCGTATCAACCAATGCCCGAAGGAATATCCCACGAGCACCATTTAGATCCCGGTTCATCTGATTTCCATCAGAATCTTTAATCGTTCTACTACCACCAATTACTCATCCTTGAGATCAACTTGTCTAGCCTGAAACACAGTTTTTGAATCCAAAGATTAGAATCATTCCCAAGCCATCCAGAGGACAACTCAGAAAAGAAAGTCATGAACGTTCTAACACGGGGTCTAAGGCAACCACGCGACCTTGGTTATCGGTCTGACGTGGTTGCACTTTTTCAGATACAACATTGTACCATGTACTATCAACGCAGTTGACATACTCCCCGACAAACAGGCACGGGGATTCTTGTTCATGGTTCACAGAAGTCCACTTGCTATATCAGGCTTCCCTTTTATAGTAGA
>JAYSVM010000063.1:0-6285 GCA_043718495.1 Oscillatoriales bacterium
AAACCCAACATATTAGATTTAAATCAAGAGTTGGGTTTCGTACACTCAACCCAACCTACATATTTTGAACTTCACTTGATGGCGAAACCCAACAACTGAGTTTTAAATCAAGAGTTGGGTTTCGTAACCTCAACCCAACCTACATATTTTGAGCTTGCTCACAGTTTGTGGAACAGGCATCTTGCCTGTTCTTTACTTGCCTTTCTCCATTGCCCACTGCATCAAACCAGGAAACAACCTATAGGCTTCCGATGCCACAAAAGCAGGGCCGACGATGACTTCAGAACGTTTATTTTTAACAGTATCCCAAATCGCATTGGCAATATCCTCCGGCTGACTTGCCCAATTAGATTTCAGCATTTCGCTCATTTGCTGACGACGTAATTCGACTGCTGGTTCGTTGCGATCGCGAAATTGAGCTCTTTCCAAAAAATCGCTATTAATTAAGCCCGGATGTACAGCGCAAACTTGAATTCCTTGAGGAGCTAATTCTAACCGCAAAGTTTCTGTTAAACCTGTCATCGCATATTTGCTAGCACAATAAGCCGTCATTTGAGGCAATGGCATCTTGCCACCAATGGAACCGACATTAACTATTGTACCAGTTTTTCTGGATAAAAAATGTGGCAAAAGTTCTTGGATTGTGTTAACACATCCCCAAAAATTGGTGTTCATTAATTGCTGCCAATCTTCGGCGGTAGTTTGCTCCATCGCCCCCGTCAAGCAGATACCAGCATTGTTAACTAACACATCGATGTTACCATAAGCAGATAGGGCTTTTTCAACGAGCGATCGCACTTGTTGAACATCGCCCACATCCGCAGGAATCGCTAACACCGAATTGCCTTCACGTTCGACTTGAGCCGCTGCGGCTGCCAATCTTTCTGGCTGACGAGCAGTCATCACCACATCATAACCTTTAGTCGCAAATAAAAGTGCCGTTGCTTTGCCACTTCCTTGAGAAGCGCCTGTAATCAAAACTGTAGGAGCCATAAAGTTATGAGTTGTGATTTACTTACTTCAAATTTAGTCGCCTTTAAAATCTTAAGTCAATAGACTTTTGCTTTTTGAAAGCTTCCCTAAAAGCTGATACCGCAAACCCAATTAATTGGAGCATACTCGCTGGATGAGCAATCGCCCAAATATTAATTGTTAGACAACTTAAGGCCATTAGTAGTAAAATGAATGTTGGAGGCATTACCACCCCAATTATGAACCAAGTAAAAACATGAAAGATCATTGTAATCGCGAAGATGCTGGCAACAAGTACAGAGATCTGGACTTGGACTCGATGCCGCTTTAGCCCTGTAAAAATCACTGTCTGCAAAGTGGTGAGCAAGTTGGCAGGAACCAAAAATGCACAGATAGCTATGCAATAGGTATGCGAAAATTCAGTCACTGTATTAAAATCGAGCATCAGTGTAATTATGGAACCTGTTGAATATACTTAGAAAGTTTAACGTGAATTGACTTTGATATCTTAGCACCATCACCATAACTTAATATTTTCCCCAGCAAGTCACTCCCAAGACACACTTTTATCTTTTTATTGCTGCTGACAAGCCTTCCGGATATTAATTGTTCTATAATAAATAATATTGTTTGAATAGTCGGAACAATTGCTGTAATAATTAAAACTGATTGCTTATAATTATAGGATACCTCAGCCCGCTAAAATGTTCAAAAGGCTGGAGATGCTCAAGGAATGCGGATGTAGACCGATATTATAGCCATTCATTTTGGACTCAGGGAGTCTGGGTAGATTCATCGTCCAGGGTGGTAACAGGCTCAGGCATTCACACTAACTCGATCAGGACTATAGCATTAAAAGTTGGGCTTGAGACTAAATCTACAATCCCTGGAGCAATCTCTAAATTTTACATCGGAAAACAGACAAAATGAACAGACAAATCATAATTTCGCCACTCGAAGAAATTGACTTGACGAATTGCGACAGAGAACCCATCCACATATCGGGACACATTCAGCCACACGGGGTGCTGATGGCTGTAAGTGAACCTGAACTAGAAATACTGCAAATCAGTGAAAATACGCAAGAGTTATTGGGAATAGAGGCAGAAAGTGCGATCGGTCAAAATTTGAGCTTACTCTTAGAAAGAGGTCAGCTAGAAAAGCTAAAAGTCTGTCTGCTGAATGACAACTTAAAAACCATAAACCCCATTAAATTATCGGCAAACAAAGCAGGGGAAATTTTAGAATTTGACTGCATCATCCATCGTTTGGAAGGAGTTTTGATCATTGAACTAGAATTAGCAAAATCCACAGCAAATCTCTCTATTTTTAGTTTTTATCACTCAGTGAGAGCAATTGTTGCCCAGATTCAAAGCGCAAAAAGTCTAAACGATTTATGTCAAATGACTGTAGCAGAAGTCAGAAAAATTACAGGGTTTGACAGAGTGATGATATATCAATTTGACAAAGAAGGTAACGGAGCTGTTGTCGCTGAAGATAAAGCAGAAAAACTCAATCCTTTCTTAGGATTAAACTACCCCAGCTCAGATATTCCAAAACAAGCCAGAAAACTTTATTTATTAAATTGGCTGAGATTGATCCCAGATATTAGCTACAAACCAGTCCCGATTGTCTCGCCAAAAAATTCTCTTACCAGCCAACCTCTAGACCTGAGTTTCAGTGTTTTGAGAAGCGTTTCTCCCATACACATAGAATACCTACAAAATATGGGTATTGCAGCTTCTATGTCAATATCGTTAATAAAAAATGAAAAACTGTGGGGCTTGATTGCTTGTCACCACTACACGCCTAAATATCTCAACTATGAACTGCGGGCGGCGTGCGAATTTATTGGGCAAGTAATGTCTTTAGAACTGCAATCAAAAGAAGGGAAAGAAGACTACGACTACAAACTATACTTGAAATCTATTCAAACTCAGATTTTTGAAGACATATCGACCTCGGACAACTTGTCTGAAGTGTTAGTTAAGTGCCAGCATAATTTATTGAAAGCAGTCAACGCTGAAGGAGCAGCAATAATATTTGGAGAAAGTTGCTATCGAGTCGGGCAAACACCGGGCGAAGCAGCGCTGAAAGACTTAACTGCACTGGTGCAATCTGATCTCAAAAAAGAAATATTTTATACAGACTCTCTTGCCAAAGATTATCCAGAAGCTGAGGGATTTAAAGACACAGCCAGCGGGTGTTTAGCGATAGCAATATCACCAGACCAAAAAATATATGTTTTGTGGTTTCGCCCGGAAGTAATTAGAACTGTAAATTGGGCAGGAAACCCCGAAAAAATAGTTGAAATAGATGAAGATGGCAGCGAGCGATTGTCTCCTCGGAAATCATTCGAGCTGTGGAAACAAAATGTTAAGTATAAATCATTACCTTGGAAAGAATGCGAAATAGACGCTGCATTGGAGCTGAGAAAAGCGATGATTAATATAGTGCTTCGTCAAGCCGAAAAGCTAGCAAAATTGAATGCCGCACTAGAAGATTCAGTCGCTAGAGAATGCCAAAAAACGGCTCATTTAAAAACAGCGATGTCTGAGCTTAAGCGGACGCAAACTCAACTGGTGCAAAGCGAACAAATATCAAGTCTGGGACAGTTAGTGGCGGCGGTAGCTTATGAAGTCAGTAACCCAATTAATTTCATTTCTGGCAATATCAGCTATGCCAACGAATACAGCCAAAAATTAATTGATTTACTACAACTTTATGATGAACACTATCCGTCGCCATTATTGGAAATTCAAGCAGCAATAGAAGCCGCAGAATTAGAATTTATAGTTGAAGATTTGCCAAAATTGCTGGGTTCTATGAAGATAGGGGCTAATCGCATCCGCGAGATAGTTCAGTCTCTGCAAAACTTTTCTAGAATTGACGAATCTGATATTAAATCAGTGGACATTCACGATGGACTGGATAGCGCTTTACTGATTTTAAGCAACCGACTAAAACCGAAGGCAGATAAGCTAGCAATTCACCTGATCAAAGAATACGGTTCTTTGCCTTTGGTCGAGTGTTATGCAGTTCAAATCAACCAAGTATTTATGAATGTATTGGCTAATTCCATTGATGCTATAGAAGAGGCATCTATGAAGGGTAATTTGTCACCTCAATTCGGGTACAATGCAGGGTTAGACAAGTCGGGACAAATTAGGATTAGGACTGAGTTTAGGACGGGAGAAAAGAGTGTGAAAATTAGGATTGCTGACAATGGTTCGGGTATGTTAGAAGCAGTCTCAAAGAAAATATTTGAACCTTTTTTTACGACTAAATCTGTAGGTAAAGGTGCCGGAATAGGTTTGGCTATCAGTCACGAAATTGTAGTAGAAAAACACGGTGGCACACTGACTTGCATTTCATCCCCTGGAGAAGGAACGGAGTTTATTATTGAGATTCCTTTGAGCCAAGTTATCAATAAAGTGCGGGAGTGAAGTGACAAAATGTACGCGCGAGTGAAGCTATCCTCAAGGGAATCGCTCAAAATTCAAAAATTACATTTTAGATTAGAATAGATAAACGGCTAAGTAGATTTGAGTAAATTCTGAGGAAGCGACTATCATACCCCTCTAACCCCGAAAGGGGATTCAAGGCGGTTGAAACCGCCGAGTCGTTTTCCTCTCAGGTCTAAAGACTCTGAGTTTCCCACCTACCGAAATATTTTATGACTGAAAAAAATACCGCTCAATGGGATGTCGGCAGATTTGTCAAAACTTTGGCTTATTTCGGTGTGATTCCCTTCATCGGCAGTATTAGCTGGCTACAACAACTATTTGGAAGTAGCGGCAATACTCAAAAAGACCAACCCAAACTGGTACTGGTAGCCGGTGCTACGGGTGGCGTGGGGAAACGAGTGGTGAAGCGACTACAACAGCGAGGAATCAGAGTGCGAGCTCTCGTGAGAGATACCAAAAGAGCTCAAGAAATTCTCGGCAAAAATGTCGAATTAGTCGAGGGAGATATCACCGTAGCAGAAACTTTAACAGCGTTAGTAACTAACGGTATAGAAGCAGTTATCTGCTGCACCGGCACCAAGGTTCAACCAGTGGAAGGAGACACCCCAACTCGCGAAAAATACTATCAAGGCATCAAGTTTTATATGCCAGAAGTGGTTGATGTTCCCGAAATTGTCGAATATAAAGGCTTGAATAATTTAGTACAAGCTGTTCGTAACCAGCTAATTAAAGCCGGGGAAAAAGTAATTTTTGACTTCACAAAACCCACTGAAGATTTGAAGGAAACTTGGGGCGCACTTGATGATGTTGTAATGGGAGGGACTAGCGAAAGCTCGATTCGACTGACTGACAGTACAGCTTTATTTACAGGCAATGTTTCTACTGCAAATTCTGGAGGTTTTGCTTCGGTGCGTACCCGGAATTTTGAAAATCCTATTGATTTAACAGGATTTAGTGGTATTCAACTGCGTGTTAAAGGCGATGGTAAGCGTTACAAATTGATTGTTCGTAGCGAATCTAAATGGGATGGAATTGGCTATTGCTATTCTTTTGACACGGTTTATAATATCTGGATTACTGTCACGATTCCCTTTGACAAGTTAATTCCTGTATTCCGCGCTAAGACGGTCAAAGATGGCTCGAAATTAAATACTAAGACTATTTATTCTTTTCAGTTAATGTTGAGTAAGTTTGAATATGATGGCGCGCTTAATCCGAAATTTACACCTGGTAGTTTTCAATTGCAATTGGAATCTGTGAAAGCTTATGCCGAACAGCAATTGCCGCGATTTGTGATGGTGAGTTCAGCCGGAGTTACTCGCCCTGGCCGCCCAGGACTTATTTTGGAAGAAGAACCACCTGCTGTGAGAATGAATGATATGTTGGGGGGAATTTTGACTTGGAAGTTGAAAGGGGAGGATTGTTTGCGATCGAGCGGGATACCTTATACTATTGTCAGACCTTGTGCTTTGACGGAAGAGCCTGGGGGCAAAGCTTTAATGTTTGACCAAGGAGATAATATTCGGGGCAAAGTTAGTCGGGAAGATATTGCGGAATTGTGCGTGCAAGCTTTGGATTTGCCTCAAGCTTGTAATGTTACTTTTGAGGTGAATGAGGGGGAAAATGGTAATGTCCCTGGAGATTGGGAGGGTTTGTTTTCGGGAGTTAAATAAGATTACTCGGCGGTTGAAACTAAGAGAAATCAGGACACGGCAGTGCCGTTTCCCTACAATTCATCTGACGTAGAAATCAGGACACGGCAGTGCCGTTTCCCTACAATTCATCTGACGTAGAAATCAGGACACGGCAGTGCCGTTTCCCTACAATTCATCTGGGGTAGGGAAAC
>JAYSVM010000064.1:0-53455 GCA_043718495.1 Oscillatoriales bacterium
GAATTAAGAAAGACTCACGGCGGTTAAAACCGCCCGCGTCGCTTTCATGGAAGGTCTAAAGACTCTGAGTTTTTCGCTTCCCGACTGTTTTTTATAAAAAACGTGGGATAAACAAGCCCCCGGATTTAGTGTTGGGTGGGGGCTGGTTTACGAGATTACTGGTTTGAGGCGCAGATGGTTTGTAAAACCAGCCCCTACAAGCCATTGGCATTCGCGAATCAAACATTCGGGCAATTTGAGCCAAGAAGTGTCAAAATATTAACAACCAGTTCATCCTAAAATAATATGGCTCCCGCCGTTTTAATTGAAAATCTTCAGAAACGCTACGGCAATGTAGAAGCCGTTAAAGATGTTTCCTTCAAGGTAGAACCGGGGGAAATATTTGGTTTGCTAGGCCCCAACGGTGCTGGCAAAACCACCACCCTGCGCGTACTTTGTACTTTGACAGCGCCAGACAGCGGACGTATTGAAGTTTCTGGTATTTCTGCTGTCAGTCAGGCGAGAATTGCTCGACAGAGACTAGGCTATGTGGCCCAAGAAGTTGCTCTCGATAAGGTGCTCACGGGGCGCGAACTTTTGCAACTGCAAGCGGCGCTTTACCATTTACCGCGCAAGACGATTAAAGGGCGGATTGACGAAATGGTGAAACTCCTCGGTTTGGAGGAGTGGGAAAATAAAAAGACGGGCACTTATTCCGGCGGTATTCGCAAGCGCCTCGATTTGGCGGCTGGATTGCTTCACCAGCCGGATATTTTGGTGTTGGACGAACCGACTGTGGGGCTAGATATTGAAAGCCGGGTGGTGGTGTGGGATTTCCTGCGTCGCTTGCGGGAGGAAGGTACTACGGTTTTGATTACGAGTCATTATCTCGAAGAAGTTGATGCTTTGGCCGATCGCGTGGCGATTATTGACAAGGGTACAGTGATTGCTGAGGGGACGC
The DNA here is from genome assembly GCA_043718495.1 of Oscillatoriales bacterium. Classification (GTDB taxonomy): domain Bacteria; phylum Cyanobacteriota; class Cyanobacteriia; order Cyanobacteriales; family Microcoleaceae; genus Microcoleus. The sequence goes on from JAYSVM010000064.1 coordinate 941, forward strand.
CGGAGGAGTTGAAAAATCGGGTTGGGGGCGATCGGGTGACTTTGCGGATTCGGGAGTTTTCGCCGATCGCAGAAGCGGAAACAGCAAAAGCTCTGATGGAATCGCTCTCTTTCGTCCAGGAAGTGATTGTCAATACCGCCCAAGGAAATTCTCTAAATTTAGTAGTAACGCCGCACAGCGACGCCCTGGTAACAATTCAGCAAGCTTTGAAAGATGCGGGATTGCCTACTTTTGGGATTGCTCAATCTCGTCCGAGTTTGGATGATGTGTATTTGGCGGCAACGGGTAAAACGTTGTTGGATGCGGAGTTGGCTGCTGCTAGCAACCGCGATTTGAAGGCTGAACAAAAGGCCGCGATGCGATCGTAGTTTAAGGGAAGGGAAAAGTTCGTCAGAAACAGGCAAGATGCCTGTTCCACAAAGAGTTAATTTTATTGTGGAACAGGCATATTGCCTGTTCATAATCATACATCTAACACTTGCTCTGCTGTCAACGCTAATTCTGGGAAAGTTCGAGATATAATTCGCTCAGTTCCTCGGTAAGCAGTCATTTGATAAACGCCATTTTCACCAAGCAGATAAACAAAAACAGTCGGTTCTTTCGGGTTGCCCAAATAGTTTCTGCTACCCAAAGCTAAATAATCAACAATCCAATATTCAGAAATTCCCAGCCGCTGATATTCATCCAGCTTGTCGATATAATCATCTTCCCAATTGGTTGAGACAACTTCTACAACTAATTGCAGCGGTTCAGTTAGTGCTGAGTAAGCGAAAGGAGCTGAGTCCCAGACCGTTTTATCTACTACACTCACATCAGGATTACGGCCTTGTTCTTTACCATTTGGAGTTAACGTCCTCACCACAATTCTGCCAGATACCCAGTAGTTGAGCTTGAGTCTTTTTACCTCGTCTTTAAAAGCGTCTGAAAGAAATTCAGCGAGGGTTTCGTGCAGTCTGATTGGTAATATTCTCACAATTTCTCCATTCACAAGTTCATAGCAGCCCTCTTCATCTGGAAGTTGCTTGACAAATTGCTCAAAAGTGAGCATCTGTTTAGGTTGGATACGAATTGCAGTCATGGTTTTCTCTCATTTAGCTAGATATTTAAGATTATTCTGCCACTATTTTAACATATTGTTTTAACACAGGTGGAATTGTGAAAACGGTTTCAGTTTCACAGCTCAATTTTTCGATCATTCCCCGTCTGGCTAAAGATTGAATTGCTTTGAATAATTCGCCTTGTGACCCTTGACATTTTGCCATTAATTGGGTAAAAGAAACAGGTTCGATTTCATTACTAAGTTGCGATATTGCCTGTTTTTCTATTTCCGATAACCGCTGATAGTGCTGCTGCAATATCGGTGTCAATTCATCGCTTAAAAATACTGGTTGATAACTTAAATATTGAGATACTCTACCGCTAAATAAGTTGTTAATGGTTTGAGCGACTAATTTTAACCAGAGGGGATTACCTTGATAAAGCTCAATCAATTCTGGCCAGTATTCTTCATCCAATAAACCTTTTTCTCTAAGAATTTCTGCGGCGGCTTCACCTAAACCAGTTAATTGCAATAAACAGACTGCTGAATTATCGTCGGTGAATGTGAGGATGTCTGAGGGAGGTTCCCAACTATTGAGAATTAAGCAGCTATTGTGGGGAATTTCGCCGATGAGTTTAAATAAGGTTCCGTAATTTTCATATCCGGGTTTATAATGTCCTGCAAGTTGGCCGCTGCTGAGAATTTGCTGCACGTCATCTAAGATAATGAGACAGCGATTGTCTCGCAATGTTTCTATCAGGATTGACAATTGAGCATCGGTGTTGTCTGGAAAGTTAATTTCTGGTTGATTTGAGAGGAATTGAATCAGGTTTTTGAGGGTTGTTTCGAGGGGTGGGGAGGTGCGGAGACTGCGCCAGATGATGCGATCGAATTGAGTTTGAATTTGGGGAATGAGGTTACGGGCGATCGAGCTTTTGCCGGTGCCTGCCATGCCTGTGATGGTGAGGAGGCGGCAGTTTTGGTGTGCGATCGCATTTTCGAGAGCGGTGAGAGGTGAGTTGGGGTAGTTGTAGAAGGTTTTGATCTCCGGTGCATCTCTTAAATCAAGTCGCGGTTTTTGTTGGGTGTTGTCTTCAGTTGAGGTTTGTGTTGGGGGTGAGTGTTGTGGAGTTTTTGGAGGGTGGGATGTTTCTGGGCAGAAGTTATTGATGTTACTTTTCTGTACAATATTAAAATTTACGAAATTAGAACATTGAGAAATTTCATATCTTTCCATTGTTGCTCGAAAGTTAGTTTTTTTAAGTTTTTTATCAGTTAGTCTGTCTCTGAATAGCCTGAATAACTTGGAGGCCACTTTTTTAATATGAGTCTCGCTACAGTTGGAAGCTTTTGCTATCTCCAAGTATTTCTTGCGTTCCCAAATACCGCGCAGTGTATCCTTTTGAATGTCATCCAAATACTTTCCTGTTTTGTCCACCGCTAGTTCGTCCGCTAATTTCAATACTTCTTGAACGTCCATAGGTCATACAGATGTTAATGTTGTAGCCATTATCCCACTTTTTCCTACTTTTTACTACTTTATGCTGCTCAGAGGCACTAGAAATATTTTTATACTAACAAAAAAGGTTTTAAAAATGAATACCCAAAGATACTTTTTATGATGGCAAAGAATAAAAAATATCTATATAATTCTCTGAAAGTGTTTTAAGTAAATACCTAACTTTAGGTAGAGGCTTAAAAAGCAAAATGCCATTATTAGCAAATCAAACGTCATAAATATGTTCAGAACATCTTGGCTAAGTACACTAATGTCTTCAGCAGTCTGCGCGTTAGTAGCAACTAGCGCGATCGGTGAAGCTGTTTTCGCTCAACCACTGCTACCAGGACAAAGACGAGTAACCTACAAAATTTCTGATATAAACCAATCAGATGCAGACAGCTTTTGTAAGTGGAGGTACAACGATAATAATACATCTGCTCGCCTAGAACCTCAGAATGACCGTGTTATCTGTTCGGGACTGCGAACGCCCATACAAACTAACACAGGTGTAGGTGTAGGGGGCGGAGACAAGAGGCCAACGGTTACAACAAATTTCACAGTAGGTCAGCCTCAGTGGACAGAAAGTCCCCATCATCTCAATGAGGTTTGTGATAAGAAGCATCCAACATATGGTACTTGGGTTGGTGATGGAGGACGTTCTTGTTACGATAGCTACCGAACATTCTAGACTCAATATCCACAATCTGCGTTGCCTAAAAGGTTCGGACAAACATTAGGGGAAGAAGGCGATTTTGCAAAGCAGCTTCGCCTTTATTTAGTCAAATTTTCAGTTATCGATCGCCGATTCTATCCCTCTACCGCAGTTAAAAGCGATCGCCCTTTCTTGATCCAAGAGCGATCGCCCTTATCCCATCCCCATTAACTCTCTTTCGTCTGCGATCAATAAAAAGTGCGATCGCCCTTTCCATGCTCATACTCTTGATTCGGCGGCGGGAATAACTTCAATCAGCCCCGTATGAAAAGCTGTATCGTAGGTAATAACTGGTAAATTTTCGAGTTCAGCTTGTGCCATAATCATCCGGTCAAACGGATCGCGGTGGGGAATAGGCAGGCTGCCAGCGCGAAGGGCATGGGCTGAAGTTATAGCTAGTTCGATAAATTGCGATCGGTCGAGGATTTGCGAATATTCCCCGACAATCTGTTTGGCTTCGGGAAGTTTACCGATGCGATATTTGGTGGCTATTTCCCAGGCTGAAACAGTGCTGACAATGATCTTAAAATCGGGGTTGCGAATGATGTCGCGGCATTGGGCATTGAGTTTGGGGTCGTCAAAGAGCCACCACAACAGGATATGGGTGTCAATGAGATAGCTTATTCCCATTGTTCGAGTTCCTCGAATGGTAGGGGTTCAAAAAAAGCATCACCGAGTTTTCCTGTCAGTAAACCAGGCGTGCGAGGCTGTGGCTGTTCTCGTCCTAATCCGAGGCGAAAGTAGTGAATCAAGTCATAGATTTCTGCAAGTTTGTCTTCGGGAATGTCTTGTAGTTCTTGAACGATCTTCTCAATTAGCATAAATCAAACACTCCGATAGTTGCTGGTTAATCGATCGAGCTACTGCGATCGGCCTTAAGCAGTAACTACTGATATTCTACTTTAGCAGTCAATTAAATCTCCCGCTTCTAATTCTTGCCATTCTCTATCTTCCTGGTAATGCTGTAACATTGCCTCAGCTTGTCTTTCTAAAATCCTTCCCCTCTCTTCCAACGGTAATTTCATAAATTCTCGGCGACTGGGATAATTTGCTACTGTTGGTATTTCCAAATCTATATCGGTGATAGTTGACAATATTTTTTACTCCCTATTCCGATCATTCTCTTATCTAGCATAGCATTGTTAGATTCTGTATCCTTACGGAAATACACTAATTGACCCAAACTGACGGAAATGATGATCTAAGGAAAAAGCTTGATTAACTCCGAACTTTTCCATCGCTACTTTACTGCTACAATCTGTAAAACTCCATCCCTTATCTGAAAATTGTCGAAAGACTTGCCAAGTTAATCGAATATCCTCTTCTGTTAGATAATAGACGGTGGCAATTTTACCCGTAAACAATCCTTCTCCCAAAGCCATAGCTCGTAAATTATGTCCACGAACTCTCAAAAGAGTTAGTGTTTCATCTATGACATAATCTGTTGTTAGCAGAGGTTGAGTATTTTGGCGCATCCAAATAGTAGCCACCTGATGATCTGCATCTGAAGGGACTACACTAGCAAACCAAGCACTTGTATCGACCAATATCATAGTAAATTTTGATCGGGATAAAGAATTTTATCATGGTCTCGACCAGAGAATGTATCTGCATTCTCTTCTAATGGTAAAGCTGCGATATCTGCCAGAATATCAGCAGGATTTTTATGCTCAGAATGAGACGGTTTCGGAATAACGATTATTTCAACACTGGTTCCATCTGGGAGTTCCATTGGCTGCATTAGCCGCAACACACCCTTTTCATAAATGGCTGCAATTGTCATTATTATCTCCTTGTGTTATTTAAATTATAATCGAAAACTAACTCAGCCTTCTCATTAATGAGAGCTTATACTTGATTTTACCACAATATCTCCTCTAGAAAAGTCAAGCAATTTCCTCTGCTAAAAGCCGACCATCGCAGCGTTCATATTCATCTTCCAAAAGCCATGAATGAGCCTCATCATAGCTGGAACTTGAAAAGAGAGACTTATAGTTAGCTGATGGATCGTAAATACAAAAACCTCCATTCTTTCCACTCACTAACATCAAAATTCGAGGCGGAAAAACAATCGGATCTACCCACAATTCGATAAATTCCCAATCATTAACTTGTTCGGCGAGGTCTGGTGTGTGCGATAACATGATATTCAGTTTACAAAAACTCCATACAAAAAGCGATCGCCCGTCCCACACCACCAATCTCTCCAGACTTGCTACCCTAAAGATAGTGAGATTTAATCAACAAGCAATTATGAGCGGTACTGTTACATCCCCCAACCTCAACCAGCAGCGGCCACTCGCCACCCCATCCGCTGACACTTCGAGTTCCCTGCTGGGCGACTTCATCCAAGAAACACTCGCCTTAACCAAGCGCTTGTTTATTCAATTGCAGCGCCGCCCCTCCACGCTAGTTGCAGGCATTATTCAGCCGCTGATGTGGTTGGTTTTATTCGGTGCGCTGTTTGAAAATGCTCCCGCTGGCTTGTTCGGCGAAAGCCAGAATTACGGACAATTTCTCGGTGCTGGTGTGATTGTTTTTACAGCCTTTGCTGGGGCGCTGAATGCCGGTTTGCCGATCATGTTCGATCGCGAGTTCGGATTTCTCAACCGCCTGTTAGTCGCGCCGCTGGCTTCGAGATTCTCGATCGTCCTAGCTTCGGCTATTTTTATCGTCACCCTCAGCTTCATCCAAACTGGCGCAATTGTAACGGCTGGAGCGTTTTTGGACGCGGGATTGCCAGGAATTGCTGGACTAGGCGCGATCGCCCTAATAGTCCTGCTGCTAGTTTTGGGCGTCACCGGTTTGAGTCTCGGTTTAGCCTTCGCCCTTCCCGGCCACGTAGAATTAATTGCGGTAATTTTTGTTACTAACTTGCCGCTGTTATTTGCCAGCACAGCCCTCGCGCCGCTGTCATTTATGCCAGAGTGGCTGCAAGTTGTGGTGACACTCAATCCTCTGAGTTATGCGATCGAACCCATCCGCTACCTGTACCTCCACAGCGATTGGTCGCTAGCTAGTGTGGTCATGCAAGCTCCTTGGGGTACAGTTACCTTTGGAGGAGCGCTGTTAGTCTTGCTAGCCTTTGATGTGGTAGCGCTGCTGAGCATTCAACCTCTGCTGCGACGCCGATTTGCTTAGCAAGAAGTCTATCCATATTGATACAGCACTTTTCAGGTATGCAGGTACATAGTTTTTGTAGGGACACGGCAGTGCCGTGTCCCTACGAGGTTGAATGTACTTCATAAACCTGGAATACGCTGTATCGATCGGGCAATCAAGGTTTTTGGGTAGGCAAACCGCAATGCCGTGTCCTCAATTGCCGTTTCCCTTTTACATTTAATTCAGAACCCAATGCACCAGAGTCCGAACTCCAAAACCCGTAGCCCCAGGCCCGTTATAGCCATTTTCTTTGTCAGTCCAAACTGGGCCAGCAATATCCAAATGCACCCAAGCAGTATCCTTCACAAACTGCTTCAAAAATAGCGCAGCCGTAATTGCTCCACCCATACGAGGCCCGGTGTTTTTCATGTCAGCGTGCAAAGCTTTCAATCCCTCAAAATACTTGTCTTCCATCGGCATTCGCCAAAACTTTTCTCCGGCCATTTCTGAGGCGGCGACAATTTCGGCGGCAACGCTATCTTGAGGACTCCACAAACCAGCGATATCATCACCCAAAGCAACTACGCAGGCACCGGTGAGAGTTGCTAAATCGACGATCGCATCAACTCCCAATTTATCAGCAAACACTAAAGCATCAGCCAGGGTTAAACGCCCTTCTGCGTCGGTATTGTTAACTTCGATTGTTTTGCCATTGGAAGCTGTGAGAATGTCTCCAGGGCGCATGGCGCGGCCGCTGATCATGTTTTCAGTGACGGCGCTGATAAAGTGAACTTCGACATCGGGTTTGATGTGACCGATCGCCTTTGCTGCGCCCAAAGTAGCTGCTGCACCGCCCATATCGATCTTCATCATTTCAATGCCACTGCCGGTTGGTTTGATGTTCAAACCGCCAGAATCGAAGGTCAATCCTTTGCCAACAATTGCTATTTTTCGACGCGGTTTGCCTGCTGGCTTGTAAATTAAGTGAATGAATTTTGGTGGCAAATCGGATGCTTGGGCAACGCCAAGAAATGCTCCCATGCCGAGTTTTTCGCAGTCTTCTCGCTCCAAGATTGTTAATTCTAAGCCACATTCCGCCGCCAGACTTTGAGCGGTTTCGGCCATGGTAATTGGGGTCACGGAATTGGCTGGTGCTGCGACTAATTCCCGTGCTAAAATAACTCCGGCAGTGATTTGTCGGGCGCGGACGATCGCACTTTCGCTACCCACAAAACCCAGTAAGTCTATTTGGTCGATCGCTCCGCTTTTGTCTTCGGGTTCCGACTTAAAACGGTGATCTTGATGCAGGGCAAGTTCTACACCTTCGACGATCGCACTGGCTGTAGTATCCGACGCCATTTTCCACACAGGAAAGCTAATTCCGAGGGTTTTGCATTTTTCCTTTTTGGCTAGCTTGGCGCAAATACCGGCTGCTTGCCGCAAAGTGTCTAATTTTAGGTTCTCTACTTTGCCCAAACCGACGATCGCAATTTTGCGAAGGGGACTATTGCCTCCCACGCGGGTAATGGCACTGGTACCAGCTTTGCCCTTAAAATCGGTTTCCAGTATCAGCTCTTTCAAAGTGCCCGTGAGCTTTTCATCTAGTTGTGCCAAGTCTCCGGTGAGCTCTACCGCGTCCTCAAATAGACCAATTGCCAGGGCATCTCCTGTCCACACAGAGCGGGGTGTATCGGTGACTCGAAATTCCATATTGTGATTTTCAGTTTTGATTTCAGATTTTGATTGTACTTTGTAGTTGGTGGTTTGTCGTTTTTCCTTTGTTCGAGTAAATAGATTGATCGTACTTTCTTAAATTACCCCATGCTAAAGCGACGCAAAACCCGGTTTTCTGTTTTAATAGGCGTTTCAATTTGCGTTATGGCGATCGGCTCTTTGCTTGGTGCCGCGAAATTGATGAGTATCGGCCCGTTCCAGAAGGCTGAGCCAGCCCAGAATGCAGCAAATTCCGATTCAGAAGTGAAGACGCTCGTATCGCTCTCACCAGTCGAGAGAGCGACGCAATTAGATGCGATCGCAGCCAGTAAATCTGCTCCTGCAAACCAACAACTAGCCTCCTCTAAAAGCCGCGCCCGCTATCTGCTTGCCACAGATTTAATTCAGCAAGGAAATGTCACCAAAGCATTAACTTTACTGGACAAATTAGAGCAAGAATATCCACTTTTAGCCTCTCACATTGCGCTAAAACGGGCAGAAGCTTACCAATTAAGCGGTAACAAAGAAAAAGCAGAAAAAGCTTGGCAGGAACTGCTAAAAAATTATCCGACTGAACCCGTAGCTACGGAAGCTTTGTATTTTTTAGGGAAGTCTAAACCGGAATATTGGCAGCAGGCAATTACTCAATTTCCCGCTCATCCCCGCAGTGTAGAAATTGCCCTCACTAAGTTAAAAGAAAATCCCAATCAACCACCGTTGATGCTGCTAGTAGCAAAACACGGTCATTATATCAATGACTACGGTACAATATTAGAAAAACTGGTGCAGCAAAACAGCAGCGCTTTGAAACCAGAAGATTGGGAAGAAATTGCTTTTGGCTATTGGGAAAAACAGGATTATGGCAAAGGTGCGATCGCCTACGGAAAAGCCCCTCGCACCGCCAAGAATCTTTACCGGAAAGCTCGCGGTTTGTGGTTGGATGGGAAAATACCCGAATCCAAGATTGCCTATCAAGAATTAGTGCGCGAATTTCCTGATTCCGAAGATACTGGCTTAGGTTTAATACGGCTGTCGCGGTTGAATGAGCCGAAAGATGCGCTCGTTTTGCTCGATCGAGTGATTAGCAGCTTCCCCAATCATGCCCCCGAAGCATTATTAGATAAATCCCAAATTCTCGACAAACTAGGGAGTACCAAATCAGCCTCAGAAACCCGCAAATTGCTATTGACAAAATACAACAATTCCGATAAAGCAGGCGAACTGCGATGGACTGTCGCCCAGCAGTTTTTCAAAGGCGGAGATCTGAATTCAGCTTGGCAATGGGCTAGAGAACTAACTACGCACAATCCTGATAGCGAACTAGCACCAGAAGCAGCATTTTGGGTGGGAAAATGGGCAAAACAAATCGGACGCGAACAGGACGCAAAAACAGCATTTGAGTACACTATTATACGTTATCCAGAATCCTATTTTGCATGGCGATCGGCTGCACTTCTCGGCTGGCCTGTAGGCGACTTTACCACAGTCCGCGACTTGTCTCCAAATGTAGTGCGCCCCCCTCAGCGCGTCGAACCCATCGCAGGTTCTCCGGTTGTGAAAGAACTGTATCAATTAGGTCAAGACAGAGATGCTTGGACGATGTGGCAAATTGAATTTACCAATCGAGTAGAACCAAGTATTTCGGAACAGTTTACCGATGGTTTGATGCGAATTGCAGTCGGAGATAACTTAGATGGTTTGTGGATGGTTGGAAGTTTGCGCCAACGGGAAAACCCCGCAGAAAGAAAGGAATATTTAGTTCTGAGACAGCAGCCGAATTACTGGCAAACATTGTATCCTTTTCCCTATTTAGAAAACATTGTTAAATGGTCGCAGGAACGCCAAATAAATTCACTTTTAGTAACAGCATTAATTAGACAAGAATCGCGATTTATGCCTAAAATTAAATCTTCAGTTGGGGCTACAGGTTTAATGCAGGTAATGCCGGAAACTGGTGCTTGGGTGGCGAAGCAAATTAACTTGAAAAAGTATTCATTGGAGAATGTGGATGATAATATTAAACTTGGAAGTTGGTATTTAGACCATACCCATGATGAGTACAAAAATAATTCTATGTTGGCTGTAGCCAGTTACAATGCCGGTCCGAATGCAGTAGCAGATTGGTTGAAGAGATTTAGCTTTAGTGATCCAGATGCTTTTGCAGAAAAGATTCCGTTTCCTGAAACGAAAGGATACGTGAAATCGGTGTTTGAAAATTACTGGAATTATTTGCGGATTTATAATCCAGAGGTTAATAAGTTGATCGCTGATACTGAGGCAGCTTCTCAACAAAAATCAAAATAGAGGAGACGGCAGTGCCGTTTCCCTACCCAGATTAATATCAAATCCGTTTGCATCGGAATGATATAAACGGAGGAGAGGGCAGTGCCGTGTCCCTACCCAGATTAACTGTAGGGAAACGGCACGTGCAGTCTCCTAATTTCGGCCACTAATAATTATGAATTTAACTTAAATTCGTCAAATTTCACTACTTCCGACTCTGGTTTCCGCGTATCAAAATAGTAGCTACTCACAACACCATCACCGATCTCAAAAATACTGAAAGCTGTGATATCATTACTGTCAATATATGGCAGTGGTTTACCATCTTCTAGCAGCGGCGCAATTGTTGGCATCACAGGATTTAAGCCGTTGGGGTCTCCAATTGCACTGTAATCTTCACGATAAGCAGGTGGCACGAATCTGCGTTTTTTCCCGGAGAAAGCGCCATAACTGTTGCCAACATTAGAAGTCTCTAAAAAGTGTATTCCGCTGGGACTAACAAACCGATTCCACAGGTGTGAATGTCCGTACAATACTAACTGTACCTTGGCTTTTTCTAGTAGCGGAATTACATCTCGAATAATATAATCTTGCTTTTTGGGATACTCATAACGTACCATCTTAATATTACCTTGTTCATCACGATCGACTATTTGAACTGGGTCAGTATAAGCAGGTACTATATTATCGCCCAGAGAATGGGGTGGATGGTGAAACATCACAACTTTATATTTTGCTTGCTGGAATTCTGGACTATTTAACTCTTTTTGTAGCCAATTATATTGAGGGCTATCCTTGACAATTGGCTCAAAAATATGCTGTCCATATCCCCATTTTTCAAAGTTGTTAAAATCTTTGTTGCTTTCCCGATATCTGCCTTTTGCATCTGGATCTAGATTGGGAGTGCGCCAGATATTCGTAATATACAAAGTTACTAACCGCACGTCACCAAAAGTTACAGCATAGTAATTCTTGTCGCCTGGAAGAGTAAAAATTTCGTTGTAAGTATCGCTATTAAAAGTATTATTTTTCAGCCAAGCATCCTTTTCTGTTACGGCAGATTTTTTGGCTTGAGATTTGTAGATTTTCTCGGCAGCAGCGCGCGGAAAAGGATCGTTAAATTGGTTGTTGAGTTTGGTAACTGTGGAAAATCTACCCATAATTTCATGGTTGCCAATGGCGGGAAATAAAGGTGCGTGTTGAATCAGTTCGCCGCCGGTGTATACTGTTTGAGTGCCGTTTTTATCTAGTTGAGAGAAGGCGCGCCCTTGCAAGCAGGGAAAAAAAGCGCGGCCACGGATGTCATCGAACCATTCAGAAGCGCGATCGGCTATATTGATTAAATCGCCCGCCATGAAAACCGCATCAACTTTGCCAATTGTTTCAGCTACTTTCTGAATATTTGCTGCTGTCATTGGCATCAATTGATGATCGGAAGTCAGGAGAATTTGAAGGGGAGATCCTGCTGTTGGTGTTGGCGAAAGGGTGAAAGTTTTGCTGCTAACAGATTCGTTGTCTTCTCTGTCACTGGTAACTAAATAAGGAATGGTAACACCGGGAATTAAATTGGAAACTTTTGCTTCGTGACGCCAGATATTGCGAATGATTAAATTGTCATCAACAATGCCATGTTTCTGCTGATCTGAAATGTACGAGTCTTTGTCTTCGCGAGTGCGACTTAGTTTCGTGGTAGTTGCAGTCGCACTTTGACTCAAGTCTTTGCCATAAAAGACTTTGTTGCTAATACCTGCAAATTCGGTAAACCAGACAACTCTCACGGAGTTTGCTGTTGGGAGTTGCAGAAATGGATCGGTTAAAAGTTGTGGTTTGTTGAGATGGGATTTCATAATTAAACCAAGCAATAGAACAATCACAAGTAAAATGCCAAAAAACCAAGGGTTGCGAGGGGATTCTCTAGGATTTTCTGTTGCTTCGGGGAGTGGTGTAAACATAAATTATTAGTTATTAGTTATTAGTTATTAGTTATGAATCGACTTTACATACTAATTTTGGAGGCTGTTAAAATTTCCGAGAGAAAGGTTATGGGATGCTGCAAGAATGTATTTTGGTGGAGGTAAAATTACTTACTTGCAGTTGAGGTTGTATCGTAGCACATAATTGACTAACCGGGGTCGATCGCGATCGCCCAAAATACACAAATTTGTCACTGCGATCGACCGATCTCGATAGTTTAGGCAATTTCGAGTTAAGATTGGGATAAAATAAGTTGCTAGGTAGCTGCAAATTCAAGTTCTTGACCAACTGACATATGCAAAACCAAACTGACAATGGTTTCCACAATGATTTAGTCGATCGGGCTTTTGCTAGTTCAGCAATACCAGATCCAGCCGAATGGGTAAACGAACATCATTTTTTGGCTAATTTTGCCGATCGACTCTCCCATCTACAACAACATTTCTCTGATGATTGCTTGGAAACTGGTGATAATTGCGATCGGGCTGAGGATGAATTTGCGATCGATGCAAAAATTAGAGATATATTGAAAGCTAGTCTTAGCGATGATTATTGGCAGTATGTCGAAGGTTTATTTTGATATTCGGAATTGGGAATTGGGAATTGGGCATGGGGAATTGGGAATTGGGAATTGGGAATTGGGAATGGGGAATGGGGAAGATGAATTTTTGAGCTTTTAAGTCATCCCTCCATCTCCCAATCTCCCTCTTTCTCCCCCTCTCCCCATCTCCCCATCTCCCCATCTCCCCATCTTCCCATCAAATGAAACAACCCTAGGGCGGATCTAGAGGAATTATAGTCGATCGCAAAAACTCGGCACTTTCTTCCGGTAAAGCAGTATTGATAAACATCCCGCTACCCAACTCAAACCCGGCTTGCTTCGACACTCTGGGAATAATAGCGATGTACCAGTGAAAATATTTTGTTGCTTGTTCTGCGATCGGTACAGAACGAATAGTATAGTTGTAATCAGGATTGTTCAATCCATAATAAAGTTGAGCAAGTACAGTTTTAAAAGTATAAGCAAGGTCAGTAATCTCTGGATCAGTAATGTTATCAAAGGACGAGGAATGACGGCGGGGAAAAATCCAAATGTGGAACGGAGAAAGTGCAGCGTAAGGTATAAAAGCCACAAAATGTTTACTCTCAAAAATGATTCTTTCAGCCGCCGCTAACTCATCTTGCAAAGTTAGGCAGAACAGACACTCTCCTGTATCATCAAAATATCTAACAGCTTCATCAATGCGACTGCGAAATAGGTGAGGTACAACAGGCGTAGCTGCTATTTGTGAGTGCGGATGTTCCAGGGAAGTTCCCGCACTTTCTCCGTGATTTTTGAAGATAATAATTGTTTCAATATGAGGATATTTTCTAATTTCTAAATAACGCTGGCGGTATACTAAAAGTATGTCTGTTACCTCTTCAATGGTCAACAAAGCTGTCGTCAAATCGTGTCTGCGGTTTTCAACAATTACTTCATGAACTCCAATTCCCGACATCGTACGGTGAATTCCTGACGATATCCTTATTGGTTCTGCTGTTGGGGAAAGGGCGGGATATTTGTTGCGAATTACCCTGACTTTCCACGGGGTGCGATCATCGCCCAAACGGAAAGTTTCTAAAGTTCCATCTTCCTCATTTCCTACGCAAAACGGGCAATTTGGACAGTGGGATGGTATAGTTTTTGTTGATTTTTTATGGCTGGTGAATTGATCTGGTCTTTTTGCGCGATCGGTAGCAATGATTACCCAATCTCTGGTAATTAGATTTTGTCTAAGTTCAGACATTTTCTTACCTACATTTTCAGGGCGATCCGTCTTTTATTTTAGATAATTTTTCTGTGATGTCACGGTCATTTTACAAATATTTAACAAATCTATAAACTATGTGGTTTACGGTTGTTTCAGAATTGTATTATAAGTCGTTCTGTAGGGGCGGGTTCGCCTAGATATTTAATAAGTATCGACCAATTATATAAACCCGCCCCGCCCATACTGCCTAATTTCTGAAAAATCTAACCAAGCCATTTTCTCGCCCTCACTAACAACTCATCCAAACTTTCCACAGGCCAAAACCGCACCATTCCATCCTCCGAACCAGCAATCAAAAACTTGCCATCCCGACTAAAACAAACACTATAAATCGGAGTTTTTAAATCCACAAAATTTGCCTCACCTAGGCTCAAATTCCCCTGATAGCCACGATACTCCGCCAATAAATTGCCCCGCAAATCCCACAATTTAATACTGCGATCGATTGAAGCAGTAGCAAGTGTATCTCCCGTCGGGCTAAAACAGGCACTTAACACCGGGCCATCATGTCCAGTGAATGTTACCAAACAGTTGCCATATAAATCCCACAATTTTGCAGTACCATCATTAGATGCGGTAGCAAGGACATCTCGATGGGGACTAAAACAAACACTCCATACTGAATCAAGATGTCCGATAAAAGTCGCTAAACATTTCCCTTGGAAATTCCACAATTTTGCAGTGTCGTCTCTGGAAGCAGTGGCAATTGTATCTCCTTTTGGGCTGAAATTAACACTTGTTACCCAGTTTTGATGTCCGGTGAAAGTCATCAAACATTTGCCCCGCAAATTCCACATTTTTGCAGTAGCGTCCCTTGAAGCAGTGGTAATTGTATCTCCCTTTGGGCTAAAACTAACACTCCATACTGAGTCCATATGTCCGATAAAAGTCATTAAACATTTGCCTTGGAAGTTCCATAATTTGGCAGTTTCGTCTCTAGAAGTCGTGGCGATTCTCGGTTGATTGGGGCTGCAACTAACACTTGTTACCCAGTCATTGTGTCCGGTGAATGTTACTAAACATTTGCCTTGAAAGTTCCACAATTTGGCTGTGCGGTCATTGGACGCTGTGGCGATTCTATCTTGATAGGGACTACAACTAACGCTATTTACTGATTTTTGATGTCCGTGACAAGTAACTAAATTGTTGCCTTGTAAGTGCCACAATCTGGCAGTGCGATCGTTCGATGCTGTAGCAAGGGCATCTCCTGTGGGGCTGAAACTGAGGCTGGTAATCCAACTATCATGTCCGCTGAATGTTACTAAACAGTTGCCTTGTAAGTCCCAAAGTTTGGCGGTGCGATCGTTAGAAGCGGTCGCAATTGCATCTCCACTAGGACTGAAACTGAGGCTAGTTATCCAACTATCATGTCCGGTAAATGTTACTAAACAATTGCCTTCTAAGTCCCACAATTTGGCGGTACCGTCGTAGGATGCTGTGGCGATCGCATTTCCAGTCGGGCTAAAACTCAAGCTAGTTACCCACCCATCATGTCCGCTGAAAGTCACCAAACAGTTGCCTCGAAAATCCCACAGTTTGGCGGTACCATCATAGGATGCGGTGGCCAGTGTGTCTCCTTTGGGGCTCAGACAGACACTTGTCACCGATTGCTGATGTCCACTGAAAGTCACCAAGCAGTTGCCTTGGAAGTCCCACAATTTTGCAGTACCGTCATAGGAAGCCGTCGCCAGCGCAGCCACAGTGGGGCTAAGACAGACGCTAGTTACCCAGTCGTTATGGCCGGTGAATGTCACGAGACAATTGCCTTGTAAGTCCCATAATTTGGCGGTTTTGTCATCGGACGCTGTGGCGATCCTCTTCGAGGGCTTCGCTAACGCACTTTGATTCGCGCTAAAACTAACACTATTTACCCAGTCTTTATGTCCGGTGAAAGTCACCAAACACTTACCCTGCAAGTTCCACAATTGGGCGCTACCGTCAATGGAGGCTGTGGCGATCGCATCTTGATTCGGGCTAAAACAGACACTCCTGACGGTGCTCCGATGTCCGACAAACTGATGGCGTTCGCGGATTTTGGAGAGAATCACCTGCAAGGCCAACAGGGGACTGGTACTGGGATAGGTGGCAACGGAGGGATTATTTAGCGTCCATTTTTGTAAACTTTCTGCCGCCCCAATAGCTACCCGCAAGGCTTCGATTTGGTTGCGATCGGACTTAAAAAGCTCTAACGCATGGTGTCCAGCTTTTTCAATTTCCATACTTTTTAATTTGACTGGCTGATGAGCTTCCAGTTTGGTGGGTTGGTTTTGGGTCACGACTTCGCGGTCAGCTATTGCCAGTTATGGACTATTTTTTAGTTTCTCATAAAGTTATCGCAATTCATTAAACTTTTTGGTATTCTTGTTTTGAGAGGACTTACGCACTGTAATAAAATTATGTCATCCTGAGCGATAGCAAAGGATCTATTAGAGGGTTGAGATGCTTCATGATCATTCAGCATGACAGTTGACTGCTTAAGTCCTATTTATACAATTAAATTAAGAATAGTTAGTAAGTTTTGATAAACACATATACCTCCTAATTTTTTTATGCCAATTTTAAACAGCTAAAATTTGATTTACAAAGTCCAAGGAGCGATCGTTAATGGAGTCATATGATTGGATTGATATTTCGATTCTGCAAGGAGGAAATTTTCCTCCGGTTGGTCGCTGGACAATTTTTGGTTCTCCAGAGACATTTTTAGAGATACCACAGACACGCAGAGATCAAATTTTATTTCTCGATCGCGTATCAACTCAAGCTGCTTACGATGCTTTTGGCCGTTACGATATCCTTTGCGGCGATGATGCTTGGGGCAATACGCCGTTCAGCGCCGGGTGCTTCAAGTCGGTAGAGAAGTATAGTATTCAACAAGAGTCTGATTTAAATAATTGGTTGCATCAGCGCAGTATTCCATTTCTAGCTAAGGTTCTTTTACTTCAGGTTTTTAGTGCCGATGGCGATCCGGTTGTACTGACGACGTGGGAAATAGTTGTAGAATTCGCGGCTGAAATATTTTCTGGCGACAACCTTGTGGTAATTGGCGAGAATGCTGATTGGTGTCTGTACTACCATCATGATGACGCAATCACCTTTGCAAGCCTACCGAATGCTGTATAAAATTTTTAAAAGGCAGCGATCACCCTTGTTTAAGCCAACTGCAACTGCACATTCTGCAAATTGCAAATCGCTTTCAAGACTTGCGCTAATAAGATCGATCGTACAACCATATAAGACAACAATATTGATAGCAAATTTATGTCTGTAATCCTAATAGTCTCTTCACCTCTGCTAACGGCACAGAAGGCTGATTTGCCTCTTCTTCCTTCGCCGCCCTCAAATCCATCAAATCTTCTATATCAGCAATTAATTCTTGCAGTGCTTCAAATTCTTCGTAAGGTATCACCGCAAATTCCTTTTTGCCATTTTTGGTAATAAACTCAGGATGTAACTGAATCATGGGTATTTCCTCCAATCGTTTAAGAGTAAGCATCTTTTCTGTGTTTGACGCGGTAGATTACCAAAACATCTCCCTCTATTTCAAACAAAACTCGGTAATCTCCTACCCGCAACCGATATTCGGGCGTATAATTAGTTAAGCGTTTCACATCTCCTGCCAAGTTATTTTGCATTAACTCAATCTTGGTCAAAACTCGGTTTTGTACCTCTGCTGGCAAAGATGCTAAATCTTTGACCGCTTTCGGCTTAAACTCAACTTGATAATTCATCAAACTGTCGCTTATCTACAGGATAACTGATAAGCAACCAATTGTATTATCTTACGCCAACTGCAACTGCACATTCTGCAACTTGCAAATCGCTTTCAATACTTGCGCCAATAAGATCGATCGCTCTGTGTCAATCAAATTCAATTCTGGTAAAATCTGATAAGTACAAGGATTCCCCCGCGTCACCCGCACAAACCGATAACTTTCCCCATTCGTAGTCAATCCCCAAACCGACGATTGCTGCTGCAAACTCTTATAAGCATAAGTCAGCAATTGTGGCAAACCGGCCAAAGGGGCAATCGCACTATTTTTCGCCTCCACCACCAAAATCCAAAACTGTGTCGCCCCTATCTCCGCATCCGGCTGATTTACCGCTAAAATATCTAACCGCCCTTTGATTAAAGTATCCTCATCTTCAACCTCAATGGGTATGCTATCCTCCATTGTCAGCACGATCGGAATATCAAAAAATCCTGTTAATCTCATCAAAGGTGAAAGCACTAAAAACTTAACGAGTTCTTCTGAAATTTTCCCTGCGGATAGGTAGCGTCGAAAGTCATTTCTAAGTTTCAATAGTTCCTGCTGTTCTGATTCTGTCAGCGGTTCCAGAGAAAAAAAATCAGTGAAGCCTTCTCCTTCTAACTCTTCCAGTTTGAGAAGGCGGCGAACGTCATTTAGCGAAAGTTGGCTTGCTTCTAAATTTTGGGTCATGGCTTTTTTGCGATCGGAATTGACATGATATAATCATACCAAATATCACCCCCAACCAGCTATGCAACTTGAAGACTACTTCAACTTCCTGAGACCTGATGATATTCGACTCCAAGGTTCCCGCATTGGCATCGAAACCATTCTTTACGAATACCTGTTTCGCGCTCGAACTCCCGAAGAAATCGCTAACATTTATACATCGCTCACTCTCGAACAAGTTTATGCGACAATTTTGTATTACCTGCACAACAAAGAAGCAGTCGGTAAGTACATAACTGAAGGGTTGGAATGGAGCGAGAGAATGCAAGAAGAACAACGTCGCAATCCTTCTCCAGCAACAGAAAAACTCCGCAAATTTAAAGCAGAAAGAGATGCAAGGAGCAAGGCTGATGCCAATTCAGTATCTGTTTGATGAAAATGTCGATCCTGCGTATTTCAACCAAATTCGCAGGCGTAATCCCGATATAGTTGTTCTAGCAGTAGGAGAACTAACAGCACCTTCCAAAGGTACTCTCGACCCGGAAATTATTATTTGGTGTGAAATTCACAATTTCATTCTTGTTACCAACAACCGCCGCTCTATGCCAGTTCATTTAACAGAACATTTAGAGCGAAATTGTCATATCCCAGGAATTTTTATCCTGAATACCAAGCTGACTATCGGTCAAAACATTGAAATACTGCTTCTGATTTATGAAGCATCATTTGACAATGAATACCAAGATAGAATTTACAATTTACCAGTGCTATAATTGATAGTGCAGCTTCAACATTGACAAAATTGCCCAAAGTCTTAAGGAAAATAAACATACTTTTGCCCCAACTTATGCAAACAATAGTTACAAAGACTAACCGAAACTAAAATTAACAGCGATGTCACAAGATACCATCGAATCAATACTCCACGAAAAACGCCTATTTCAGCCGCCTGCTGAATTCTCCGAAAAAGCTCACATCAAAAGCCTAGAAGAGTACCAAGCCCTCTACGATAAAGCCAAGGCTGACCCCCAAGCATTCTGGGCCGAACTCGCCACAAAGGAATTAGACTGGTTCCAAAAATGGGATGCCGTACTCGACTGGCAGCCGCCTTTTGCTAAATGGTTTGTCAATGGTAAAATCAACATTTCTTACAATTGTCTGGACAGACATTTGACAACTTGGCGAAAAAATAAAGCCGCCTTAATTTGGGAAGGCGAACCCGGAGACTCGCGCACCCTCACCTACGCGCAACTCCACCGCGAAGTTTGCCAAATGGCGAATGTAATCAAGGATTTGGGAGTCCAAAAGGGCGATCGCGTCGGTATCTATATGCCGATGATTCCCGAAGCTGCGATCGCCATGTTAGCCTGTGCCAGAATCGGTGCAGTACACAGCGTTGTTTTCGGCGGATTTAGTGCAGAAGCTTTGCGCGATCGCCTCAACGACGGCCAAGCAAAACTTGTGATCACCGCCGATGGTGGCTTCCGCAAAGATACCGCCGTTGGCCTCAAAGCACAAGTAGACAAAGCATTAGCAAATAACGTCGTACCCAGCGTTACCAACGTTCTCGTAGTTCAGCGCACCAAACAGCAAATTCACATGGAATCAGGGCGCGATCATTGGTGGCACGATTTGCAAAAAGGTGCATCGGCAAATTGTCCAGCCGAACCAATGGACAGCGAAGATTTGCTATTCATTCTTTACACTTCTGGAAGTACCGGAAAACCGAAAGGTGTCGTCCATACAACGGGCGGTTATAACCTTTATACCCACATGACAACCAAGTGGATATTCGACCTCCAAGATACCGATGTTTACTGGTGTACTGCTGATGTCGGCTGGATTACTGGACACAGTTACATTGTCTACGGGCCACTGTCCAACGGTGCGACAACTTTAATGTATGAAGGTGCTCCTCGCCCTTCAAATCCCGGCTGTTTTTGGGATGTAATTGAGAAATACGGTGTCACCATTTTCTACACTGCACCCACCGCAATTCGTACGTTTATGAAAATGGGCGAACATTTGCCAAATGCCAGAGATTTGTCATCTTTGCGATTGTTAGGAACTGTCGGGGAACCGATTAATCCTGAAGCTTGGATGTGGTATCAGCGTGTAATTGGCAACTCGAATTGTCCGATTGTTGATACTTGGTGGCAAACAGAAACTGGCGGAATTATGATTACCGCTTTACCCGGTGCTATCCCCACAAAACCCGGTTCTGCAACCCTTCCGTTCCCCGGAATTGTTGCTGATATTGTTGACCAAGAAGGCGAACCAGTCACTAATGAAAGTGGCGGTTATTTAGTTGTGAAACATCCTTGGCCGGGAATGATGCGGACTCTTTACAACGATGCCGATCGCTTCCGTCGCACTTATTGGGAATATTTGCACCCGAAAGATGGCGAATTCGTGTACTTTGCAGGGGACGGCGCGCGCAAGGATGAAGATGGTTATTTCTGGATAATGGGCCGCGTTGATGATGTTATTAATGTCGCCGGACATCGACTCGGTACGATGGAAATTGAATCGGCTTTGGTGTCTCATCCAGCGGTGGCGGAAGCTGCGGTTGTGGGGAAACCGGATGAGATTAAGGGTGAGGAAATTATGGCGTTTGTGACGTTGCAAAATACTCAGCAACCTAGTGATGAATTGGCTAAGGAATTGAAGCAGCACGTTGTGAAGGAAATTGGGGCGATCGCGCGGCCAGGCGAAATTCGCTTTACTGATGCTTTGCCGAAGACTCGGAGTGGGAAGATTATGCGGCGTTTGCTGCGTTCTTTGGCTGCTGGAGAAGAGGTAACAGGAGATACTTCTACTTTGGAGGATCGGACAGTTTTGGATAGGTTGCGGGCTGATTCTTAGGGGCGTGCGATCGCAGATTTAGGCAGATGAACGCGGATGAACGCAGATAAGATTAGATCTGTGTTCATCTGCGGTTTAATTGTTAAATATGAGCTACAATCAAGATAACTTCTGGACTGGATCTGAGCGCGATGCCTCCACTACTTAGCAAAATTACAGATCAGCGAATTGTTCATCATGGAATGTGGGAACGGTTTAAATTTATCCAAAAAGGCTTTGAAGGCTCCCTTGGAGTGCGACTATTTTACTATGATGGGACGATTGAGATTCTGATGCCTGGAGAAGACCACGAAACTTTTGCTCATGTTATCGGTTACTTATTGACTACCTTTCTCGTCGAACAGGGAATTTTCTTCAAGCCCACAGGGGCAATGACGCAGGAAAGATCGGGAGTTGTCTCTGTGCAAGCCGATGAATCCTACTGCATCGGGAGTGTAAAGCCGATTCCAGATTTGTCGAGCGAAGTTGTCTTTACCAGTGGAGGAATCAGTAAGTTAGAGCGCTATAAAGCTTTGGGTGTTCCAGAGGTTTGGTTTTGGGAAGATGGATTGCTGAAAATATATCATCTCCAAGACGGTAGCTATGAAAAGATCGATCGCAGTCAGCTACCCGGACTTAGGAACCTGAATCTCGATTTGTTCAAACGCTGCATTTTGATAGCCGAAACTGATGCTGGGGAAGCTATTAGATCGTTCCGTCGAGAGATGTAGTCGATCGCAATTTAGCAAATTATTTATGACGGTAGCAGCCCATAGGTCATCAGTATTTTGATGCGATCAGTTTCTCATTAAAAAAGCAGTGTTTTGCAAATTATATCAACAGTTTTTAGATGAACAGAGCTACCCATTCAATCCCTACATTTGACTCAATGCTCTTGCCCACAATTCAGGCTCTACAAATGCTTGGTGGATCTGGAACTACTGAAGAGATTTATGACCGAGTAGCGCAGATTCTCAACTTACCTGACGAGGTGCTGGATATTCCACATGGAAACAAATCCCAGAGTGCGGTTGAGTACCGACTTGGTTGGAGTCGTACTTACTTGAAGAAATACGGGCTGTTACAAAATTCGGCACGTGGCGTGTGGTCTTTAGTTTCAACATCTATAGATTTTGATATTCTGGATGCAAAAGAAATTGTCAAGGTTGTTCGAGATACTGACAAGAAAAAGGTGATACAGCCAGATAATTTAAACGAAAATGTTGAAGCTGTTGAAACTTTAGAAGAACTTGCATGGCATGAACAGCTTCATCAAATACTGCTATCACTAGAACCTTCTGCATTTGAGCGTTTGGCACAACGCCTACTACGTGAATCAGGCTTTATACAAGTACAGGTTACAGGTAAGTCCGCCGATGGTGGAATTGATGGTGTAGGTATTGCCCGTATTAGTGGTTTCTTGAGCTTTCATGTTCTGTTTCAGTGCAAACGCTATCAGGGTTCGGTTACGGCTAGTCAAATTAGAGACTTCCGTGGGGCAATGCAGGGACGAACCGACAAAGGTTTATTCATTACAACTGGGACATTTACCAGAGATGCTGTCAAAGAAGCAACACGAGATGGCGCACCCCCAATAGATTTGATTGATGGTGAGCAGTTAGTTCAACGACTAAAAGAGTTGGGGCTTGGTGTCAAGATAAAAATGATTGAGTCTGTGGAAGTGGATGCTAATTGGTTTACACAGATTTAAGCTTCTATTGTGAAACGATCGGGCATCAATCGATCGCAAGTAATATTTGACTGTGGGTGAAGCGATCGCCTGCATACTACAGTTAGGCGATCACTCTTGTGCTATCTAAGATTCACGGTTATAGCAAAAACAGCTTATTTACCGCGCCACAGATGAACGGCATCGGGGTTAATTTGCGACCTTAATTGCAACCAATTTTCTAGCAAGTAGTCATCATCAAGTGCTTCGGAATGCTGTTCGTCTTTGAGAATTGCTAAGACGTGAACTCCTGATGAATAGTTGACATGACGGATTTCTGGGTCGTATCCTAGGTCTTGAATTGTGGCTAAAGTGCGATCGACTGCACCGGCAACAGTCAAATCAACGGCGAGAATAATTTGACCGAGTTTAGCACCCGGTTTTACACATTCTAGAACAGCCATTACTCTTTCTCCTTTGTACTGCATTTTTCAGTTGAACAGTGATGTAATTTTATCTGTATTCATCTGCGGTTTTAGATAATTGTTGATTTACTTAGGAGTGGACTTCGTTTGACTCTTAAGTAATTTCAATTTTGATTGGCAAACCCTCCTGAAATACCAGCAACTCTCCCACCTGAATTTGCGTCCAAACTTCATTATCCGTAAGTGGCAAAGTAGCAATTACAGCCACACAATCACCCTCCTTTGTCAATTCCCGAAAATCTACAGTCACATCTTCATCTATCGAATGAGCACTGGCAAAAGGTGCTTGGCGCACAATATAATGTAGATTCGTAGAACAATGCACAAACAAGTGTTCTCCATCGGAAAGTAAATAATTAAAAATTCCGTACTCTGCCAAAGTTTTAGTAATTTCGTTCAATACAGCGTAAAGTTCAGTCAAAGCAGGCTTTTTTTGAGGGAAACTTTCTCGCAACTTTTCTAATATCAAACAAAAGGCTTTTTCACTGTCAGTATTTCCTACAGCTTGGTAAAATCCTGCACTTTCAGGATGAAAATTTTCCAGATTTCCATTATGAGCAAACACCCAATATCGCCCCCAAAGTGCCCGAATGAAAGGATGGCAGTTTTCCAGAGCAATTTCGCCCTGAGTGGCTTTGCGG
This sequence comes from Oscillatoriales bacterium, assembly GCA_043718495.1. Lineage (GTDB taxonomy): Bacteria > Cyanobacteriota > Cyanobacteriia > Cyanobacteriales > Microcoleaceae > Microcoleus. The sequence continues at coordinate 25,133 of JAYSVM010000064.1, forward strand.
ATGTGAGCAATCACGTTAGTTGAGTGAATCGGGTAGCGCCGCACCAAATCAGCAACGGGAGACTCAACCGCAGGTTTGGAATCTATAAAAACGCGGCATCCCAAACCCTCAAAGAAGGCAATTCCCCAACCGTCTTGATGAACATCGGTTTTGCCACCCCTCGCAGAGAAACCCTCAAAAGAAAAGCAAATATCTGTTGGAACATTGCAGTTCATTCCTAGTAATTGGCACATGACTATTAGTTTTATGAATTTTTGATATCAAATCCGTTAGATCGGAATTGTTAGTGGCCGAAATTAGGAGACGGCAGTGCCGTGTCCCGACAGTATTATTTTCGGTAGGGACACGGCACTGCTGTCTCCTCTATATCATTCCGATGTAACCGGAATTGATATGACTACTCATACCACAGCTATTGGCAGTTATGGACTGGCACCCATACTATTATAGTAGTATGATATTTAGCATTTTCAGATTATTGATATAACAGAGAATTATTGACTAATCACAACTCGATCGCGCCCGCCAGACTTAGCTCGATAAAGAGCCTTATCCGCCGCTTCGATCAGCATTTTAGGGGAATTTTGACCCTCGGAAATGCTAGCAACTCCCAAGCTGAGAGTTACGCAATCCGTGACAACAGATTTCTCGTGAGGAATCGCCAAAACTTTGACACGGTGACGAATCTCCTCAGCAACAGCCCGTGCACTCACAATGTCTGTATTTGGCAAAATTACCCCAAATTCCTCGCCACCATACCTAGCAGCCAAATAAAGGCGCTCTGCGGATACGTTTTTGCAAGTATCCCCGATCGCCCGCGCCACTTGTTGCAGGCAGGCATCCCCAGCTTGATGCCCGTAATTGTCGTTGTAAAGTTTAAAACAGTCAATGTCACACATAATCAAAGATAACGGTTGCGAACTGCTGAATTGCTCCCATTCTCGGTTCAGAACTTCGTCAAATCGGCGACGGTTTCCGAGTTGAGTCAGACTATCCAAATTCACCAATCCGTCCAATCGTTGATTAGCTGCCGCTAATTGCTGGTAAAGTTGAGATTGTTCGATCGCGATCGCCACTTGAGTCGCCAACTGACTCAGCAAATCCACATCAAACTTCTGCCATCTGCGAGGTGCCGAACAGTGGTGCGCGATCAACAAACCCCACAATTTTGGTATATGACAAGAAGCACTACCTTCCCCAGGTTCTATCCCCTGCTGCACGATTGGCACCACCAAATTCGCCTTCACTTGGCACTCCATCAAAAAATTAATATGACACTCATCCAAATTAGCAGCCTGGACATCCTCTATAGCTCGAATTCTGCCCTTCAAATACTGTCCAATATAAGAATTAGCAAAACAACAATCACCAAAAACCTTACCCAAAAGTGGCATCCATTCCTCCCCAACCGACTCCACAACCACATCTCCATTCCAATCGGGCCGGAACCGAAAAATGATCACCCGATCGGTTGCCAAAAACTCCCGCACTTCCGCCACCGTAGTATTGAGTATATCTTGGAAATCAAGAGAAGAACGGATGCGCGATTGAATCTGTGTAATTAGACGTTCCCGTTCTACCTGCTGTCGTAGTGCGACTTGAGCCTGCTTGCTTTCTGTAATGTCTCGACCTTCGGGCAATAGCAACACAATTTTGCCAGTTTCATCCGCTACAGGCTTGATAGAAAAATCTACAGTTGCAGTCTGATTTGCGCCTTTAACTTCCACTTCGTAGCGGACAAATTCACCGTTTGCCGATCGGGATATTGCCTCTTGCAACTGTTCCCTAATTTCCTGAGAAACCCCCCACCATGGCCCTTCCCAAAACGGACGATTTGCCACATCCCGCAGATTAATTCCTGCAAAATCCAAAGAAGTTTGGTTAGCTTCTAACAGAGTACCATCCGGTTTGAGTAGACTCACAAATTGGAACGAAGAATCAAAAATTGCCCGAAAGCGTCTTTGACTGTCTCCCAACATTGCCGTCACCTTAGAACGGGCTGTAATATCGCGGAAGCGCCACACCCTGCCAATAATATTTTTTCCCACTCGAATTGGCTGAGTGTAGCGTTCAAAAGTACGGCCATCCTTAAATTCTAGAATGTCGCAGATTTCAGCTTCCGTATCATTATAAATTTCTTTAATTCGGTACAAAAAAGCTCTTGGATCTTTGACTTGTTTTGTAAGAAATGTCAACCGCATATTCCGATCCATCGAATTTTTGATTTCTTCTGAAATTCCCCACATTTGGACTAAATTTTCATTAAAACTTATCAATTCTCCTGCTGTGGTGACAGCAAGAATCCCGTCTGCTGTTGCTTCCAAAGTGGCGTGCAAAACAGAACGCGACCTCTCTAATTCTGCCTCAATTAATTTGCGTTCCGTGAGGTCTCGCACCGCTTTTACCTGTACCAATCGACCTTCATACAGTACAAACTTACTACGAACATCAGCCGGAAAAGCCGTTCCATCTCGCTTAAGAAAAATAGTTTCGCAGACTGTATTGCTGGCTGCTGAAATCATTTGGGGTGCCTGTTTATAGGATTTTGGTGACAGTAGTTCCAGTAGACTCATCCCCACCATTTCCTCCGATGTGTAACCGAATAACTCAGCAAAATTTTTGCTGACGTTCAAAATTGTGTCGCGGGAGGCGACGGCAACTGCTTCAAAATAGGCATCAGATTCAAGCAAGGAATCTGTGGTGTTATCGTTAATTTTGTCTGAAGAATTAGGGTTTTTAATTAGTTGTTGGAGTTGCGTATTTGCTGAGTACAAAGCAGCCATTGCTTGTCTATACATAGCAGTACGTTTTTCGACTTTCTCTTCGAGTCGATCGCGAGAATATCGCAATTTTTTTTCAACTCGGCTTAAGTCAGTTATATCTACTGAAAAAACTATCACACCTGCGACTTTACCTGTTTCATCATGGTAAGGTATTTTGTCTGTGCGTACCCAGCATTTTTCACCAGAGACAGTTGGCAGCGCGTGGATTTTTCCCAGTTTAGGAACACCGGAATTAATTACTTGTAAATCTTCTAAATAATATTGCTCTGCTTCGTCGGGATAAATTTCATAAAAAGATTTACCTTCTAATTGGTCTGGGGGCAAACCTTTAGATGCCGCCGCAGCTTTGTTGATTCGCAGTAGATGGCTTTCGGTATCCTTGTACCAAATCATCGCTGGTATGGAATCAAGAATAATTTGCTGTTCTTGCTGCTGCTGGCGTATTTCTGCTTCTATTTGTTCTTTTTTAATTATTTTCTCTTCCATTTCTTGATTGATTTTTCTCAGTTCTGCTGTGCGTTTTTCTACTCTTTCTTCTAATTTATCGTAGTATAGACTTAGTAAGTTTTGCTGCTGTTCACGTTGTATTAATTCTGATTTTGACTTTTCATTTTTTGCCAAACTTGTCGAGACAAAATCTGCCAATATTTCGGTAAATTCCTGTTCTGATTCTGTCCACTCCCTGCCAGAACCAGCACGTTCGGCACTGACAATGCCTACCATTTTACCTGATAGCATAATAGGGTAGTTTAATAGGGAAGTAATGCCTCGGTCGGAAAAATAAATACCGGCAAGTTCTCGCGTTCTGGGATCATTTGTTGCAGCCACTGCTGCGATCGTAGTTTCTGACTTTAATGCTGTAAAATAAGCTGGACAGTCTGCTGCTGTAACAATTATTTGTACGAAATGGAGTTTGGTATTTTTTTCATAAAGATCGAGGCAGTGAAGCTGCCTACGGTCTTCACTGTACAACCAAATGCTGGCTCGATCGCAGTTTAAGATATTGACAGCGATTTCTGTGAATTCTCGGATAAATTCTGCTGTATTTTTGCGTTCAATAGCTTGACTTTTGGCTAGTTTTGCGATCGCCTGAGTTTGACTACGCCAATTTTTTTGAGCGTCTGCCTGGGCTGCTACAATTTTTGGTGATGTAATTTCTTCGCAAACTAATAGTACGCTTGGCAGTTGAAAATCCTCAACAGCTTGGGTGCTATTTTCCACTATTTCCCCGCCATTTGCTGGCATAGTTAATGCGGTTGCTTTTACCCAGATACTCTTGCCATCTTTGCAAATCAAACGACCTTCCCAAACATTAAGTTTTTGGTGATAGTCACTATCTCTTGGCTGTACAAATTCGGCAAATTCTGCTTGCAATTTCCCTTGATTTTGAGAGTAAAATATGTTAAAAATTGAATGGCAAACCAATTCTTGTTGCCTGTAACCCAGGCGAGATGCACCGAATTGATTCAGCGAATAAACTCTTCCCAAAACGTCTAGGACAAAGTAGATGCCGGGAAAGTGATCATAAAGAGTTCGATACCAATCTCGTTCAATTTCTGTGCTGCACAAATTTCCACCTTTTTCGAGTTCGTCCCCTGTGCAGATGGCATGAGAATTGTTTGTTTCTGGGTTGCTGGAATAATTTTTGTTGGCAAACACTTTTCACTTAACTCGATTGTAATTAAATGTACTTAATCGGGTTCAACTTTTTTCATGAAACAAAACTAAACCTATTTTTACAACAAAGCTGCTTAGTTGTAAATTTGTTACAACTTTTTCACTGCGATCGTTTTCGCTTCCAATGCAACCCCTGTCTTAGTTTACAGTAATAAACAGTTTTAAGTATCTATGATAACACTGAAATATCTAGTTTTGGGATTGACCTGCTTGGGTTTCAGATTGGGATATTTACCGGGTTTGCCGACAAACCGGGCTCCGATTGCAATTGTTGGGTCAGCTTTTGTGGTAGTTTTGGGCATACTCAATCTCAAAACCGTTTGGGGAGTGAGGACTTATGCACCCGTGATCCGGTGCCCATTGCGTAAGTCCTATGGTTTATTTTATACTTAATATTGTTGTGGAGCAAACGCCAAGGAGGTAAGGAAGAATGAGTACCTTAAAATCTGCTACTAAACCCAGGGTTAATTCTGCATTCAAACAACTGATGTCGGTGCACTGGGTTATGTCAGTTGGGTATTTAGTGCTATTTGTTGGCGGTACGTTTATGGCTAAATTGCCGAGAGAATTATTTATTCGAGGCCCCCTTTACGATTTTCACAAATCTGTGGGGGTGGCGACAATGGCTTTGCTGACTTGGCGGATTTTGATTTTGCTGCAAGTTGGGTGGAAAAAGTATACGAAACGACAGCCGAAGCTTACGAATGAATGGTACAAAACTTTTGCTTTGCACGTAAGTTTGTACGTTTTTATGTGGCTTGTTCCGGTTGCTGGTTTCTTTCTTTCTAACTCTTTCAGAAGTAACAATGTGAAATTTTTTGGAATTGTTTTGCCGGATCTGTTTCCACAAAATTCAGCAATAGTTGAGGTAGGAAGGAGTTTGCATTTTTGGCTTGCATACACGTTTTTGGCGTTCGTGATTTTGCATATTTTAAGTCAGAAGAAAGTTGTAAGGGCTAATTGGCGCAGGTTGGTAAATTTTATTCAGACTAAGTTTGCAAAATCTCAAAAGGTTGGATGAATTTGCGATGAAACACTATAGTCCTGATACTGCGATTGCTTCGTTTCACTCGCAATGACATATTTACCTATTTTAGCGCTCATCTACTTAAATTTAGGGCAAAACTGGCTATTTTCCACGGCGATATTTTGAAACTTTTCCCATGCTCTAACTGACTAGGCAAATTTACGGGTTGTTCTAATAAATTGACTTGCTGACTAATTGTCAAGCCTAAATCACTATCCAATTCTAGCACGGCCTCTTTACCCTGGGATTCGTAACACCGCAAAATCCACGAATTTGGATTGTCTTCGGACTGCTTGAAAGCCATCAAAACTAAATTCTCGGCTGACAAATCTAGGAGTTTACCGACAGTCGGTAAAGTCTTGTGTTGATTTTCTTCTGACTTGGGTACTACCTGAACTAATAGTGGTAAATTTAACTCATATCCTTGTCGAACAGTACCAGCATCTTGCCAATTTCCGCTGTGGGGATAAACGGCATAAGTAAATTCGTGAATGCCGATATCTGCTTGTTCATCGGGCCAAGTTGAACTCCTGAGTAATGTTAGCCGGATTTGATTTGGTTGAAGGTCGCAACCGTATTTGCAATCATTGAGCAAACTGACTCCAAAATGATCGTTGCTGATATCGACCCAGTGTAAAATCGGCACTTCCCATTTGGCTTTTTGGGCGGCTGTTTCTGGTCTGGTTCTGCGTTCGATCGCACCACCGGGAATTTCGCAAGTTGCAAAATCTGCTTCTACATTTAACTGAAAGGCTGCTTTCACTAAAACGTGCTTTTCTTGCCAGTTTATAACTGTCTTAATTTTCAGCAGTGGCGAACCTATTTCTACTATATAATCTTGGCAAAACTCGGATTTGCCAATTTGTTGAGTTACGCGCAAACTCTGCCGTATTTCTCCCTGGGCTATCCAGGAAATATCTTTGAGTATCGGTGTTGGTAATTGATGTTTTTGATAATTTGGATCGATGTTCCAAGCATCCCAATATTGGCCACTGTCTTGAAATGATTGCAGTTGATTACCTCCTGCTAGATTGAGGACTTCTCGGTTATTTATTTTATCCCAAATGCTCGACAGATTGCCAGTTTCCCAGTCTATTGTTGCCAGAAAAAATTCATTTTCTAATACCTTTCTTGGGGTCTCAAAATGCGTTTCTTGACAAAGTGCTATTTTTGGTGTTAAATTGTTTGTAACCTGCACTAAATCTGTGTTTTTCGACTTTAGGGTATTTTGGGACGGATTTTCAATGGTTTCAGGGTTTTCGCGACACAGCCAAAACACGCGGTAGCCGACAGCGGGGATGTTATTTGCCGAAAATAACAGTGTAAATTGGGTTTTTGCCCGATCGCACATTTGAATTTGCGTAACTAGCCTTTGTCCCGATGAGTCGTAAATCTGCCAATTTTCAGTATTGGCATGGGGAATGGTTAAGGCGACAACCTCCGAACGCGACCAATTGAGGGTGTTAAAGATGAGAATCGGTTGAGCGTCAGACTGCGGTGGGGAAGGTAGAGAAATTTGACGGGCGATCGCATACAAGGATTTTAGCAGAATTTGACGACAAGTGCGATCGACCTCGGCAAAGGCTAGATTAGCATCAATGTAAACTTGCGCGATCGAAGAACCGGGTAAAATATCGTGAAACTGGTTAAACAAAACCTGTTTCCAGGCTTTTTCTAATGCTGACTTTGGATAAACCGCACCGGCACAAATCGTAGCGAGGGAAGACAGCAACTCCGCTTGGTAGAGCAAATTTTCACAGCGACGGTTGTTCTGTTTTTGGTCGGCGTGAGTTGTGTAGCAACCTCGGTGGAATTCCAGGTAAAGCTCATCTTTCCAAATTGGGAGAGGAGGAAGAGTGGAAGCATCCCCTTTTTCATTCCCAGACTCTACATTTGTCAAAAAATTGGCAGATTTAGACTCATCCAGATTTCGGACAACTTTCTCTTGTCCTAAAATTGGATGACTTTCCCGAATCGAAACATCGCCTTGAAACTCGGAATCGGAGATTTCAGGGAAATTGGCAGATTTAGACTCATCCAAATTTTGAACAACTTTCTCTTGTCCTAAAATTGGATAACTTTCCCGAATTGAAACATCGCTTTGAGACTCGGAATTAGAAACTTCCGGCAAAAACTGACTTTCAATCAAAGACAAATAATCCACCGCCTTTGCAAACTGCAAATTCGGGAAAAAAGGCGACATTTCCCAGCGTTTCGCCACCTCTAACATATCACGAGTCGGGCCACCACCGTGGTCGCCAACTCCCGGTAGCCAAAAAGCCGATCGCAAACCAGTTTTAACTTGCCAATCAAAAAGATGATTAGCCATTTTCACAGATTCTATGTTTTCACCGATCGCAGCCGACATCATGCTAAATATTTTAGTACCATCCAAGCCTTCCCACCAAAACACACCGTGAGGAAATTCCGTTGTATCATTCCAGCGCAACTTCTGAGTCACAAAATAGTCAACTCCACCGTCGCGCAAAATTTGAGGTAATTGCCATCCAAACCCGAAAGTATCCGGTAGCCAAACTACCCGCATTAATTCCCCAAACTTTTCTTGGGTGTAACGCTGTCCATAAAAAACTTGTCGCACCATTGACTCAGCAGAAATTAAGTTTAAATCTGGTTCCACCCACATCCCACCGACAACTTCCCAACGTCCAGCAGCCACTTGTTTTTTAATAGCAGCAAATAAGTCTGGTCGATGTTCTTCTATCCAAGCATAAAGTGCAGGAGTTGAATGACAGAAAATTAAATCGGGAAACTCTGATTGCAATTTCAATGCTGACTCAAAAGTCCGTTCTGCCGCTTCCCAAGTTTCCGCGACTGGCCACAACCAAGCCAAGTCCAAATGAGCATGACCAACTAAATAAATTTTACCTTTATATATAGATGATTTTTCGCTATTTTCTCCTATATATATAGATGTATAATCTTTCTCTGATAAGTTAGATGCTTTTGGGAATTGGGAATTGGGAATTGGGAATTTGGTGACAGCTATACGGTCATCTCTTTTGCCAATCTCCGAAAAATTCTTCTCTTTTTCTCCCTCTGCGCCCTCTGCGCTCTCTGCGACTAAAACATCTTGAAAATGTCGCAGACATCCAAGTAAATTTTGCCGTAAACTAGAAAGTAATCGATCGAACTTTTGTCGATCGCATACCACAGACCAATCAATCAAACCAACCGCCAATTCAATCTCAGACTTTAGCCTTTCGCCCTTGACAACAAACGCGCGATCGACTATATTTTTAGTGGGGAGGTATTGGGAATTTAAATTTTGGAAATCACCGGAGAGTGAATTATGCAAAATCTCCAATTCGTCAGCCACAAAACCGGGGTCAAAACAATCACTGTCAGCAGCTTCATACACACAAACTGACCGTACCAAAGCACCACAATCGTGACCGGGACTAACCAAGCGCAAAATCACTGAAAATTCATCTCCCGGAATTACCGAGTGACTCAGCAAAAGTCGAACTGAACAATCAAATAAATCTCCGACTCCAACTAACTCGCCATTGACAAAAAGTTGAGCATCTTCTGCCCACCAAGTCAAGCTCAACAGCAAACGCAAGCCAGTCACAGGATAGCCTGATAAATTGTCAGAAACTACAAATTTTTGTCCCAAATACAAAACTTGTTTACCAGAGGGCCAACCAATATGTGATTTCTCGTTTAGTTCCGCACGAGGCCAGTTACAAATATTTACTGGATGGACAACAGCAGAGTCTGAGTTGCAGTATTTCCAGCCAGACTGAACATCCCATCGACTGAGACGACGCAGCTTTTCGACAGTTGCGGAAATATTATTGCTAGCAAGTGGCACAGAAGCACTCATATTTGGCTAAAATTTAGAATTAGGTAGAAACCAGGTTTGACCAACCTCAAATTAAATTATGTCTTCCACTAACTACGGCCCATACAAAAGCCGACTATTAAATTTTATATCCAAACAGTCCCGCCAAGTTGCCGATAATTGCGATCGCACTTGGCGACAAGTTCAATCTGCAACGCTGAACGCTACCCAAATTCTACTTTATCCAGCGTATTTGTTGGTGCAAAGTTCCCGGATGCTGGCGAGACAACTGCGGGAATCCAGTCAAAAAGTAGATTTGCCGGAATTGCAGGAATTTGTCGAGGCTGAAAATCTCAAGTTTTCACAGAATTCATCCCTAAATTTGTGGAATGAGGAAATAGAAGCGGAAAGTGCGATCGCAGAAATTGTACACCTTGCTGAAAATTTACTCCTCCCATCGCAAACCAGGACAAATTCTCACAATGTATCGTTTTTAATCAATGGGGAAAATCCCACACGTGATATTGGGCTACAACGGGAAACGCAATTTAGCAAAACAGCCACGAATACACAAAAAAATCTAGTTTTAGAAGCTCAAGTCAAAATTCAAGTAGCCGAAATTTCTATAAGTAATGTCGCCACGATTGAAGCTAAACCTCAAGTTCGAGCAATCGCAACTTTTCTGCCAGCTCGTAGTTTAGTATTGGTAGGAGACGAAAATCAGATTTTAGATGTTTTAACTGTCGAACATCAGGAACTTCTGGAAAGTCGGATCACTTGGGAAGTGGCTAACTCTGGGCCTCAACGGCGAGAAATTGCGAAAAAAGAATTAAAATTTAATCTCGGTTTAGAGGCGGCTGCGGAAAATTCGCAAATTCCGCCATTTCGAGCTTTTTGGCAATTAATGGCTTGGGTGCAGACGAGTCCGCTGGCGGTGAAAAGAAATCAGTTTGGAGAATCGATCTTTGCGGTGAAAAAGGCAATTAATGCTAATGCCGATCGCCATTTAATCATATCTCAACAAATCACCGGAGTCAAAACCGATCGCAGGGCAATTAGTGCCGGAAATGCGATCGACTACAATACGTCAGAATCAATCAATAAGTTCGATCGGGCTAACAATTCCCCATCCTTCCTCAAATTACTCGATCGCGCCGCCGTCAACCTCGAAGAATTCAACGTTCCCCAAGTATCAAAAAGTACCGTAGAATCAATCATTGGTCAGCCTGAAAAAATTAACACAGCCAGCTCAGACCCAATACTAAGCCCGAACACCCGCGAAATTGTCGAAAACTACGCCCGAAACATTGAAGAAATGATTTGGTCATCAGTAGACTACCTCTTGGGCAAAGAAACAGCAGCTAGTGAAAATACGGAGAAGTCTGTTGCTATTAAGTATGCTTTAGAACAACGAGAATTAGAGAGTACGGAGAAAGATCGGAAAGAGAGCGATCGACCTTGGCTAAATTTGCAAGACTTATTTGGAGAATCAGCGCCAGCAACCTCATCTCAAACCTCCATTTCACAAATCGCCACAAATGTCAAGCCTAAAATTGATGAAATCGAAAAAATGCCCGAAAGGCGATCGACACTCCCATCAACATCTCCCTACCCAGAGGCAATTCACACTCTGCTCACACAGCTAAAATCAAGCCTATTCACAAAAGTGTCAAAAAGTCAACATCAAAAAGCATCGAATTTAGAAACCACTCCAAAAAATAGCTTAGTTCCCACCGTCAAGGAATCACCCCCCACAGCAGCAGAGGAAACTGAACTAGCCGAACCCAAAAAACCAGAAATCACCGGACAAACCAGCAAATTCGTCAGAATCGCCACAACACCACAAAACAAACGCTCAGACAAACCACCAGACGAATACTTAGAAACAAAAGCAGAATCAATGGGATACATCAAGCACCCCCTAGAACAAGTGCTCGAATGGCTAGACCAAATTATGCTGCGGCTAGAAACAATCGCCGTACAACTCTGGGAATGGGCCAAAATAAACTTGCCAAAAATCATCAACAGCAAAGATAAAATTCGCTAATCTTTGGCATATGATAAAAAGGCTGCACTAGCAGCAAATCATTCAGTCCGATCGCATTCTTGGAGACTCCCACAGTGCTAACCCTTAAAATCGTAGTTAATGTAGTTGTGTTATCCTTTGTTTCCCTGTTCATATTTGGGTTTTTGTCCAATGACCCAGCCCGGAACCCCAACCGTAGAGACATGGAATAATAACAAGTCCGGTTAATTGCCATCAACACTGTACGGGCATCGGGCATCGGGCATCGAGGATGGTATAAGACAAGAAATCCATCCAGCAGAGTAGGGGCGCATAACAGCAGTCCCTACAACACCCGAAAAACTATCAAAAATTAGTTGTAAAAAAACTTGACCTCGCTGGCAAGCGAGGTTATGTTGTGGCGAAAGCGCGTTCTGAAAGCAGCCAAATTTCAGATATCCAATTTATTACATATTTTTTCTTCCTTCTTCCTTCTTCCTTCTTCCTTCTTCCTTCTTCCTTCTTCCTTCTTCCTTCTTCCTTCTTCCTTCTTCCTTCTTCCTTCCGTTTTAACCATGCCCTATCCGGTACCACCACCAGAACCATCTGCCATCATCTACATCACAAAGCCCAAAACAGCCACCCTGATTGTGGCGGCCAGCGATGGAGATACCCGCAGCAACTCCACAGAAATACCGGAACCCAGTCCAGACATAGTTCTACCAGAACCAACACCAGCCCCGGAACCCGCAGCCTCAGCCCAACTCTTAGGACCAAACGTAGAAATCGGTCAGCCGACCGAATTTGCCGCCCCCGTAGCAACAGCCGGAAACGTCATCCCAGAGTTGCGATTTCAATATGAGGAACCAGTTCAAGAAACCGCAACTAGCAGAACTCAGCCAGATCCCTCCTTTACTACCTATCATTTTGCATCACCACAAAATCTCCTTGACAGTGAGAGTCAAAAACCATCTCCAGAGGCTCTATTAACGCAGAGAGAGCAGGGAGAGAATCTGAGCCAGGGGGTTCCGAGTTCTGATGGCATCGGAGTTCAGGCGAAGGGACAGCAGCAGCTAGAAGATAAGGCTCCTCCCGAACCACAGGAAATTCCCGTTCCCGAACCGGTACAGGAAACCACACCTAGCGGACAACAGCAGTTAGAGATTCCAACTCCAGGTACCGCCCCAGCCCTGGGAACGCCGACAGCGAAACCGAAGCCCAAACCAGCCCCAGCCCCAGGCATTCGCACTGCACCTTCCCAGCGGACAGTGCCTTTCCCGGTGAGTCCGGCGGATACGATCGAAATTAAAGCAGACCGACAGGAATTTGATGAGAAACAGCAAATTGTGACGGCGGTTGGTAATGTTGTGGTGCGGTTCCGACAAACGGTGATTGATGCCGATCGCGCGATCGTCAATTTAGTCACCCGCCAAGTGGTAGCATCCGGCAATGTCGCCTATACCCGTGGCGAACAAGTAGTCCGCGGGCAGCAGATGGATTTCAACCTCGGTCTCAATTCCGGCGTAGTCGAACAGGCAACAGGTGAACTCTTTTTGCCCAAAGCTGGTAGCGAGTTGACTCCCACACTACCGACAGATGTTAGTGCTGGGACAATTCTCAACCAGCCCCTGAGTGACCGGATTACCAGTCAACAACCAGTACGCGGAGTTCGATCGCCCGGAGCTGCTACATTTACCATTGGTGGTGGTGGACAATTAGCCGCCCCCCAAGTTACTGGGGCTGTCAATCGTGTCCGCTTTCAAGCAGAACGCCTAGAAATCCGTCCCGACGGGGTGAGGGTAGCTACCAATATTCGGATTACTAATGACCCGTTTTCTCCGCCGGAACTGGAATATAGGGCCAAGACAGCGACGATTAGAAGTATTTCTCCTACGGCTCAGGAATTAGTCACAACTAAACCTCGTTTGGTGTTCGATAATCGGGTGAAAATACCTGTGTATCCGCGCCGGCAGGTGTTCGATAGCAACCAGCAGAATGGCCCGTGTTTGACCTTTGGGTACGATGGGGGCGATCGGGGTGGATTGTATGCTGAGTGTGCTTTACAGGCGTTTCAGGCAGGTCCAGTGCGGTTGACTTTGACTCCCCAAGTTTATATTCAGCGGGTAATCGAAAAACATGGCGGTAATCCGTTTTTTCCTGATAGCTACGGATTGAAAGCAAAGTTGACTGCTGCTGTCGCGCCGCGCACCAGAATCGATGGTTCGGCAATATTTGTGAATTTGGATAACTTCCCGAATTTAGCTGAAAATGCTTTTCGGGGTAATGTGCGTCTGCGACAGTCTGTTGGCACTCACACTTTAGCGGCAGAATATAGCTACCGCGATCGGCTTTTTAACGGTTCTCTCGGCTTTCAAACCGTCAACAGCAGTCTGGGAGTCGTCCTGACTTCCCCCATCGTCCCCCTCGGAAAATCCGGCATCAATCTCAGCTACCAAGCCGGTTATCAATTTATCAATGCTGACACCGACAGATTCGACTTGGTGGAACCTGTGCGGGACAATAACCGCATCGATTTGGGTCGTTTACAAGTCAGTGCCGCCCTAACCCGCGACTTTACCCTATGGCAAGGCAAAGCCCTGCCCCGAACTGCTACCGAGGGTTTAAAATATACTCGGACACCAGTAGTTCCTTATATCAAACTGGCTTTGGGTATCCGTGGTGTTGGCAGTTATTACAGTAGTGACGATCGACAAAATTCCCTCGCCGGTAGTGTCGGCATTATCGGGCAATTCGGTCATTTTTCCCGCCCTTTCCTCGACTACACTGGGTTTAACGTCACTTACACTCAGGTAGGACGGGATGGTCTATCGCCATTTTTGTTCGATCGGCTAGTAGATGTTAGAATCCTTTCCTTTGGACTTGTCCAACAAGTTTATGGCGGGTTTCGAGTCGGAATTCAAACTGGGATTAATTTAGATACCAAGGAAACAATTAGTACGAATTACACTTTAGAATACAGTCGCCGCAGCTATGCAATTATTTTACGTTTTAATCCTGAACGTCAAGTTGGTAGCCTCACTTTTAGGATTAGCGATTTCAATTGGAATGGCACTCCCGAACCGTTTGGCGGTGATGTGCGAAGTGTAGAAGGAGGCGTGCGCTTATCTGATTAATTAAATTGGGGAATGGGAAATGGGGAATTGGTAATTGGTAATTGGTAATTGAAACCAACAGTCAACTGACAACAGTCAACAGTCAACTGACAACAGTCAACAGACAACAGTCAACAGTCAACAGTCAACAGTCAAAAAATGACAGAAGTGGCGGCAATATCTGCACAAGTAGCGGCTCTGCTGGTTCACTACGGTTTTGACCTAGGTGGCAAAAAAGCAGAAAAATTAGCGGGCGAATGGCTGACAAAGTATCCCAGCCATTGGCTTCGCTTGGCAGTGATTGAAGCGCTTTATCAAGGTCGCTACAAAGCTGTTTCTGTGGCACAGATATTGAGTATGTGGAAGCGTTTGAGCCAACCTCTATATCATTTCAATGGCGAGTTTGAACGTTTAGTTTGTAGCAATTTTCCTCAAGATTCAACATGGGAAAGTGATGTTATACTCTCCCATGAGCAGAGATTCTCACCTAGTCATCAATCGGATTTCGCTGGTCTAGAACTAGATTTGCTTCCGTCCCCAGAGATTGAAGTCGATCGCGTCAGAGATGCTGACTTCCCCAAAGTAGAGACTGAGGAAATAGCAGAATTGCCGACAGTCGATCGCACCAATGAAAATTCAGAAGTAGTAATTTATGAAGATTTGGCACTAACTGCTTTAGCAGATCGAGCCGAAGCCGATCAGTTGGTTGAACAATCAGTCCCGATCGTCAAACACACTGATTTTCACTCCAAGTTAAAAGCTGTTGCCTCTGAAGGTACCAGAAAAAAGGGAGAAAGAAGAAAAAAAGTCTAATACTTGAATGGGGAATTGGGCATTGGGCATTGGGCATCGGGCATCGGGCATTGGGCATCGGGCAGTGGTTATTGATTATTAGTTATCAGAATGAACAAATAACCAATAACCAATAACCCTTCGGCTCCGCTCAGGGCGACGCAAATAACCAATAACAAATAACCAATAACAAAATTCTTAACTTTTTGGGCCTACTCCCATGCGAATTTCCGAACAAAAAGAAGCTTGTTCCGTACCATTTGCTTGCTTGACAACGCTGGTACGCAGTCGCAGATTGGGGATGAGATACCACAAGCGTTCTTCGGCATGGATAGTTTCAGATTCCGTAATCAATGTCAGCACGTCATCGCTGCCCATCACATAGCGGGTATTGCCCTTGTCTTGGAGCACCTTACCTTCGCTAGGGTTGTCGGGATTTGGTAAGACCGCTAATATTGTAGAACCGGTTTGTTTTTGTTCAGCGCGATCGGGAGTGCCATCCCAACTCACCCGAATGCTGGTTAACCCAGTGGAGCTCGGATCGATCGAGTGCTGCTGACACAGTTTAACGATTTCAGGTGCTGTAGCCGTCAGTATTTCTATTTTCAGGTCAGATTTACCTGCCTGCAATTCCCCGGAATTGAGATTGTGTACAGTGCGCTGGGAAAACCACTTGCCTGCACTTAACTCAAAAAACTCGATAACATCCATGAATTTTGTCTCTAAACTCAATACTTTTCTATTTTAGATATTTTAGCAAACAGCAATTAAAATATGTCATCCTAAGAAAAGACACAAATTTCTCGATCGAGTTTTTCGCAAGGTGCAGCTAGCCATCGCACACATTTGACAAAAACATTCATAAATTTATGAGCGAATTTACACAAGATTCAGATCGGATGCTGCCCACCGAACAAATGCAATCTCTGGAAATCCTGCCAAGTCAGCCAGCACCGACTTCAGAAGCCGATCGACTATACAGCTTACTAACAGATTACAATTTTATTGAAGCCAAACTCTCAACATCGGGAGTACAGCCACTAATAGAACAGTATGATCTAGCAACAAAAAGCGAAATTTTAATCTCAAATCAAAAAACAGAAACACTAAAATTAATTCAAGAAACAATTCGGCTTTCTGCCCACATTATAGCCAAAGACAAAACCCAATTAGCAACACAACTAATTGCCCGCTTGATGTGTTTAGACAATCCAGAAATTCAAGCACTCATAGCCCAAGCAAAACACCAGGAAAAGCCCTGGCTGCGACCGCTAACCTCCAGTTTCACTCCTCCGGGAGGAAGATTGCAACGCACCCTAACTGGACATACAGATTGGGTACAAGCTGTCGCAATTACCCCAGACGGCAAGCGCGCAATTTCTGCATCCTCCGACCATAATCTCAAGGTTTGGAATTTAGAAACAGGAGAAGAACTTGTTACCCTAACAGGTCATCTTACCTACGTCAATACTGTCGCAGTCACCCCCGACGGTACTCAAGTAATTTCCGGTTCTTGGGACAATACGATTAAGATTTGGAACCTCGAAACTGGACAAGAAGTATTTACCTTTGCCGGCGATACTTTTGCCGTAGAAGCTGTGGCTGTTACCCCAGACGGCAAAGCAGTGATTTCTGGTTCATGGGATGGCAGTATTAAGGTTTGGGATTTGACAACGACAGAAGTGATTTTTAACCTCAAAGGTCATACAAGTTTTGTACAATCCGTAGCAGTAAGTCCCGACAGCAAACGGTTGATTTCTGGGTCTGGCGACAACAGCATCAAAGTCTGGAATTTAGAAACTGGCAAAGAACTCTTTACTCTGACTGGTCATACAGATTGGGTCAAATCAGTAGTATTTACTCCCGATGGACAAAACATTGTTTCCGGCAGTTATGACGGCACTGTAAAAGTCTGGAGTTTAGCAGAAAAAAAGAGAGTTTTTACATTAGGAATGCACGGCAGTTTCGTTCAATCTGTAGCAGTTACTCCTGACGGCAAGCGGGTAATTTCTGGTTCTGGTGATAAAACAATCAAAGTTTGGCATCTGGAAACAAGAGAAGAACTTTTCAGTTTCACAAATCACATCGCCCCAGTGAATGCTGTTGCAGTGACTGCCGATGGTAAGCGAATAGTTTCTGGTTCCTCTGACAAAACGCTCAAAGTTTGGTACTTAGAAACAGGAAAAGAAAATTTATCATTTGTAGGCCATGAGGACTCAGTAAATGCCGTGGTAGTAACGGCGGACGGTACTAAAGTGATTTCGGGTTCTGGTGACAACAGCATTAAAGTCTGGAATCTGGAAAATGGAGAGGAAATTTTTACATTAATCGGTCATCAAGATTGGGTAAAAGCAATCGCTATCACCCCAGATAGCCGACGAATAATTTCTGGTTCCGGCGACAAAACTGTGAAAGTCTGGGATCTGGAAAATGGAGAGGAAATTTTTACTTTCACAGGCCATACAGACTGGGTAAATGCTGTTGCTGTGAGCGTGGACGGAACCATAGCTATTTCTGGTTCAGGAGATAAAAGTATTAAACTTTGGAATTTGGAAACAGGAGAGGAAATTTTTACATTTATAGGTCATGCAGACGGCATAAAAGCTATTGTAGTTACTCCTGACGGCAAGCGGTTAATCTTCGCTGATGGTGACAAAAATATCAAAGTTTGGAGTTTGGGAAAAGAAAAAAATATTTTTGCGAATCTCTGGAATTTAGTAGTGAAAAATCAACTTTCTACTATCAAAGGTCACGAGAATTCCATAAATGCTTTAACAGTTACAACCGATGGCAAATGGGCAATTTCTGGGGGCAGGAATAAAATGATTAAAATTTGGGATTTGTCCAGTAGAAAGGAACTTTTTACTTTGGCAGGTCATGCCGATGCGGTCACAGCTTTGGCGACTTTGGGAACCAGGCTAATTTCTGTTTCTGATGATAATACTCTCAGAGTTTGGGATTTGGTAAGTCGAGAAGTAATTGCTAGTTTTCGGGGTGATAGTGCGTTGAAATCTTGTGCTGTTGCACCGGATGGGGTGACAATTGTGGCGGCGGAAGTTTCGGGACAGGTGCATTTTTTGAAGTTAGAAAATTCGTAGTTGGTCAGTTGTTAGTTGCGGTGCCCTGAGCGGAGTCGAAGGGTTATTTGTTAGTTGTTAGATTTGGTAGGTTGGGTTAAGCGATAGCGAAACCCAACACCTTATTTTAGAAAAGTTGGGTTTCGCTTACGCTTAACCCAACCTACACTATCTGGTTACTGGTTATTGGTTATTTGTAACAACCAATAACCAATAACACCTAACAAGCAACGAATAACTACTGACAAATAACGAATAACAACTCAATTCCTCAGCAACTTAATCCCGCGAATCGAATAATCCAAAAGCTCTATCGGGTGCATCAAAGTAACTTCCTTACCCTGCAACTCCAAATGCTTCTTGATTTGCAGGGAACAACCAGGATTAGAAGAGGCAATCAACTCCGCACCAGTATTCAGCAAATTCTCCACCTTTTGCACTCCCAATTCATCAGCAACCTCTGGCTGCAACATATTATAAACCCCAGCACTCCCGCAGCACAAAGCCGCATCAATTGGTTCTTTCAACTTCACACCAGGAATTTTTTGTAGTAAATAACGCGGCTGCGAACTAATTTTTTGTCCGTGCAGCAAATGGCACGCATCCTGATAAACTATCGTTAAATCTCCATCAACCAAAGGATGGAGTTTTGCGGTCAATCCGGCAGTTACCAAAAACTCTTGTACATCCTTCACATTAGCAGCAAATGCTTCAGCCTTCTCCCGATATTCCGGGTCATCTGCTAAAATGTGACCGTATTCTTTCAAAGTATGACCACAACCAGCAGCGTTGATAATTACAACATCAACACCAGT
Organism: Oscillatoriales bacterium; assembly: GCA_043718495.1. Lineage (GTDB taxonomy): Bacteria > Cyanobacteriota > Cyanobacteriia > Cyanobacteriales > Microcoleaceae > Microcoleus. Next base: position 44,227 of record JAYSVM010000064.1, read on the forward strand.
ATTTTCAAAGCTGTCAATCATTTGTCTAGCCAAGGTTTTTGCCTGTTCCGCTTGTCCTTGGTGTTCTGGCAAAGCAGCACAACATCCCTGACTTTTCGGAATCACAACCTCACAACCATTAGCCGTTAAAACTCGCACCGTAGCTTCATTAACTGGCGAAAATAATAGCCGCTGAACACAGCCTAAAATGACACCGACTCGATAGCGTTTTTCCCCTTGGGCTGGAATGACTTCTGGTAAATTATCCCGGAAAGCATCGACAGTAACTTGTGGCAAAATTGATTCCATCGCGGCCAAACGGGGAAATACTTTTTTCAGCAAACCTGTTTTGCGGATAAGTTTTGGCAGTCCTAATTTTTGATAAATAAACAGGGGAATAAGTAAAGGCCGCAATCGGTGAGGATAAGGGAAGAGATTAAAAATTAGAGTGCGAATTACGTTGTCGGAAAAAGTGCGTTTTTGATTGCGGGTAACTTGGTGGCGAGTTGCGGAAATTAACTTGTCGTATTGTACTCCCGACGGACAAGTTGTAACGCAGGCCAAACAGCCCAAACAAGTGTCAAAATGCTGCGAAGTTGCTTCATTCAAAGGTGCTTCACCTTCGTTGATCGCATCCATTAAATAAATGCGTCCTCTAGGCGAATCCATTTCTTTGCCGAGTACCCGATAACTCGGACAAGTTGATAAGCAAAAGCCGCAGTGTACGCAGGTATCGATTAATTTTGGATTCGGTGGATTATCATCATCAAAACCCAGGAGTTCTGGAGTTTGCAAATGGGGATTTTGTGCTAGAAAATTGCTTTCTTTGGCAGATTTTAAGCTGTCGCTAGGAACTGTAGATTTTTCAGAAATTTGCATATATTTCTTAATTTTTTGGTTTGTAGTAAAAACTTTAGTCCTTCAAAAACTTCTCTTCTTTTCTCTTCCTTCGCGGTCTTCGCGCCTTCGCGGTTCGTCAAAAAACAAACACTGCAAATTTTTAACTAAACACCACTTAGAAAACGATTAGGACTGAAAATATTCTGCGAGTCAAACTGCTGTTTTATCCCGCGCATGACATCGATCGCACTTCCAGTATAACCCCAAACATCTAACTCTTGCTTGAAAGCCGTCGGTGCTACCAAAACCGTGAGAAAACCACCTTTGGCTTCACAGCCTCTGCGGATTTGCCTAATCATTCCCGCAGTCACAGTCTGATCAAAGCGCAAAATGCCTAAACCAGAGCCTGCATGAATCACAGCGTCTTGGATTGGGAATTCGTCCATCAGTTTGACTGCTTCGGAGGGTCTGATTCCTATTTTGCAAATAATTGGGGAGTTTTGAGGAGAATTCCAGATAGTTTCTGGCAATGTTTGCCATAATTGATGCTCATCATTTTCGCCGTAGCTAGTGCCTTGCAAACCCAACTTTTCGCTAACTGACCGTAAGCGGGATGATTGTTGTTTAACACTCTCTGCGATACTTTGAAATCTGACTATTAATCCTGTGCCTTTTCCTAAACCTAATTTTGTGACTAAATTAGGTGATAGCAAGTCAACTGCTGTGGGAGTCAAAGCGGAAGATAAGAGGATTTGAGTTGCTTGAGTTAAAGCATGAGTTTCCCCTGTTAATACTACAGTTCCAGAGGATTCAGGAAGGGGATAAACTCGGAAAGTTACTTGACTGATGATGCCTAATGTGCCGTAAGCACCGGTAAATAGTTTCATTAAGTCGTAACCGGCGACGTTTTTGACGACTCGACCGCCCGCAGTGGCAATTTTACCGTCCGATCGCACAAAAGTCATTCCTAACAGCAAATCGCGGACACCCCGATAGCGGTGTCGCAGGGAGCCTGTGTCAGCAGTAGCGATAATGCCGCCCAAAGTTGCGTGTTGTGGATATGCCGGATCGATCGGCAAAAATTGACCTGCTGTGGCTAAAACTTGCTGTAAATCCGCAAACCTCATCCCCGCCTCCGCAGTCACGGTTAAATCGCCTACAGCGTGTTCTACAAGTCGATTCAGGCGTGAAGTGCTGACAGCCAGGAGTCGGACATTATTGGGCGAGTCTAATTTAACTAAACCGCCCCAATCCACTTTACTTCCGCCACCACAAGGCAAGACAGCATAACCATTTTGCCTTGCCCAAGCAATGACAGCGGCGAGTTCTTCCTGGGTGTGAGGATAAACGGTGCTGTCTATTTTCGTGTCGGGGCTAACTGCTGTTTCAAGTCGTTGTTGCCAAAAAGCTTCTGTATCTTGCCAGAGACAGATCCCAGCAGTACCGACAATAGTGTCTAGTTCTTGTGTGCTAACCTGATTTTCGGTAGAGAAAGATTTCATAAAAGTAATATGGGATCCGAGAAACTCAGAGTCTTTAGACCTGAGAGTGTCAATTAGGTTGTGAGACGGCGGATAGATAAATAATCAAAAAACTGTATAAAACCATATTACGTTAATTCTCCTTGCTTACTCTATTTATTTTTGTGGCACTGATTTTTGCAACAACTATCCACCCACAAATAACCAATAACCAATTACCAATCAAAGTTCTAAGGGAGCAATAGTATTCAATACTTCTTCTAATATGAATCGTAGCAAAGATTGAGTTGCTAATATTAAACCCAGTCTGGCTTGGGCGAGTTTGGGGTTTTCTATTTTAACTTCACCCCAAATTCGGCACTGGCTGTAAAAAGTCTGAAATGCTTCGCTCAAACTATCGGCTAGTTTTAAATAATTGATTGGTTTTTGATGGTTGTACTGTTCAATTATAGGAGCTAAATTATCTAGAACTGTTAATAGTTGTGAGATTAAATTGTATTCTGCTGGATTTACTAATCGCAGCTTTTTATCGTCTAGCCAGGGTATGGGGTTTGGGGCTGTCAGTGACCAAATTTGGGGTGCTGTGGTTACGTCGGGATTGCCGATCGCAATAATTTGATCGCGGTGGGCCATTCGCAGCAGAGAACAACAGCGGGCGTGGCTGTACTGAATCGGAAACAGTCGATCGGCTGACACAACAGGTGATAATATTCGAGACTGTGGAACTGGCAGTGCAGTTTGAGCTAAATGCTGCAACCACAAGGCGAAAGCTCGATCGGTCAACTCAAACTGAATGATACCCGATGGCGCGACTGCAATGGTGAAATCTTGGTTGCATTGTGGTTGCAGGGTTTCGACCAATTTTGTGGCGATGGCTTGGGGTGTCTGTTGCCAAATTTTAGCCAATTTTAGTCCGATCGCCGAAATGTACACCACTCCCAGACTATCCTTAGACCGATTTAAGGGAATTTCATCTAGTTTCAAAGCACTTTCGGGGAGATTAGTGCGATCGATCTGATATATTGCACCATTCTCAATAGCCCGTAGGGGCGGGTTCGCCAGTAGCCCATCGTCTTGCAGACAGGTTAAATAAACCCGCCCTCCCCCACTCAGATCGATCGCACTTTGCAACCGTGACAGCAACAGACTTTTGACTGTGAGTGCCTCAAACTGCAAGTGATTTGCTGTTTCCATATCAATTAATTCTGGGGATTTTCACTCGAAACTCAAAACTTTTACTGTTACCAGTTTTACTATTTTCCTACGTTAAACTGCTGATACTCTGACGGGGCGATCGCACTCAAGAACCTGGATATTGTCGAAATACTAGGCTTTTTGGCAATTTTTTTGCTCAGCGCTACAATAATTAATGACAAAATATTTGCTTAATTCTACTATTTAGATGTGTTTTTTGTTACATTAAATTTTTATATGAAACTGAAGACAGCAAGCACAGCTAAGCTAGTGTAAGCTCGATCGGGCGTCAGTCATCTCACTTGGTATCGCACTTTGAACACAAGCTGTCTTTCTGACTGGTAAAATATATCCCAAAGCCTCACCCATGCAATCAACTTCCACATCTCTAGAGACGATCGATCGGCCGTTTATAACTTGGCAACGAATTATAGACTGGGCCCAAGAACATTACCGCTGCCGGACTTTTAACAAAGACGAGCGAATTCCCGCCAGACCTGGACTGCTATATTTAGTACAGAAGGGTTCTGTGCGGCTCGTAGGTAGCGCTCAAGTCAGTGCCAGTGAAAAATCGTCAAAATTAACTCGCGAAGGCCCAGAAGAAGCTTTTTTGGGCTTCGTCGGAGCCGGTCAGCCCTTTGAACTGGTGGCACAATCGCCGTTTACTCTCCAAGCTTATGCCCACGCTGACCAAACTCACGTAGTGTGGATGTACTGGCACGATTTGGACAACTGGCCTCACTTCCGCAGAGAAATTTTGGATGCGTTTCGCTACCAACATCAGCGGAAACTGCTTTGGCTAAGCACTTTGGGACAACGCCGGACGATCGACCGTTTGCTGGGATTTCTGACTTTGTTGATTGAAGAGTTTGGGGAACCTTACGTAAGTGAAGCGGAACCAGATGTAGTTCGGGGCTATCGGCTGCCTTGGGCACTGACTCATGCTCAAATTGGCAGTGCCATCGGTTCCACGCGGGTGACGGTGACTAGGCTGATGGGCAAGTTGCGATCAAAAGGTTTGATTAATACCGAGGATGATAATTTAATCTGTTTGCCAGCTAATCCTGATTCGTCCAAGGCAAAAAGTCAACAAGACAAAGCAGAAGAACCGATCGAATAATCTTAATTACTCAAAAACAACAGTGAACAGTCAACAGCCAACAGTCAACAGTCATCAGAAACGAGTCGTATTCTGTGACTTTGACGGCACGATTACAGTTGAGGAAACTTTTGTGGCAATGCTCAAGCATTTTGCGCCACAACTGTCATCGGAATTAATGCCAGAAATGTATGCCAGAAGACTGAGTTTGCGATCGGGAGTGCGACAGTTACTAGAGTCGATTCCATCGAAATATTACGAGGAAATTATCGATTTTTCCCGCCCCAAGCTGATGCGATCGGGATTAGTAGAATTGCTAGACTTTTTGGATGCTAAAAACGTGGATTTTGTGATAGTTTCCGGCGGTCTGCGAATTATGGTAGAAACCGTAATGGGTGATTTGGTCGATCGGGCTAAGGCTATTTACGCTGTAGATGTGGACGCGACAGGGCCTCGCTTCCAGGTAAATTCCCCGTTTGAGGGGGATACAGAGTTAGTATCTAAGGTGCGGGTAATGGAACAGTACGGAGCCGAGGAACAGATAGCGATCGGAGATTCGATCACCGATTTCAACATGGCTTTGCAGGCTTCATCGGTATTTGCGCGCGATCGGCTAGCAGAATATCTAGACGAACAGCAAAAGCCTTATACTAAATGGGATAATTTCTTTGACGTCCTAGAAAATCTCTCCCAAAAATGGAATTGAAATTAAACCTTAAACAACAGATAAAACCGCACGAGTCGCTTCCCTAGGAAGGACTCAAGTCTCTGAGTTTCCCACATCCCGTATTATTTTATGAGTTTTGATTTGAGAACAGATTTAATAGCAGCGGCCAAGCATTTTTACGATCGAGGTTGGATGGTTGGCACAGCCGGCAATCTTTCAGCCCGCTTAGAAGACGGCAGTTTTTGGATCACTGCTAGCGGCCGCCAAAAAGGAAAATTAACTGAAACAGATTTCATCAGAATCAACTTAGACGGCGCAATACTAGAACAGCCCCATCCAGATAGTCGCCCTTCCGCAGAAACCAGCATTCACCTAGCTGTGTATAATAGTTTTCCAGAAGCCCAAGCTTGCTACCACGTTCATTCCGTCGAAGCAAACTTAGTGTCTCGGCTAGCAACAGGAGATGCAGTGTCCTTACCTGCGATCGAAATGCTCAAAGGTTTGGGAGTATGGGAGGAAAATCCCCAGGTGTCAATGCCCTTATTCGCCAATTATTTATCAGTGCCAAAAATAGCTCAGGAAATTTGTGAAGTCTTTGCCATTTCGCCCCCGAAAGTACCAGCTTTGTTAATTCGCGATCACGGCGTTACAGTCTGGGCAAACTCCCCCACAGCAGCTTACAATTACATAGAAATTGTCGAATACATTTTTCGCTACATGGTGACAGCCAGTCAATCGGTTTTAGATTATAAATTTTAGACACCAAATTGAGGTAATAATTATGCCTAAATATACCAGAATTTTATCCATAGATGGAGGTGGCATTAGAGGGATTATCCCCGGACAAGTTGCAGTCAGCATTGAAGAAAAACTCCAACAAAAAAGCGGCAACCCAGACGCAAAAATAGCTGACTATTTTGATTTAATCGCCGGCACAAGTGCAGGAGGGATTTTAACTTGCCTTTACTTATTTCCCGATCCCGAAAATCCCACCAGACCTCGCTGGTCCGCCCAAGATGCTGTTAATTTTTCAATCAAAAGTGGTCGTGATATTTTCAAGAGTTCATTTTGGCAAACACTTACATCTCTAGACGGTTTAGTTGACGAAAAATATTCAAGCGATAGCCTAGAAAAATTCTTTTTAGAACAGTTTGTCGATGGTAAACTCAGCGAACTCCTGAAACCATGCTTGATTACAAGTTACGACATCGAAAGGAGAAAAGCTCACTTTTTTGATCAAATAGATGCTCTCAAACATCCAGAAGAAGACTATTTTATCAGAGATATAGCCAGAGCCACATCCGCAGCCCCCTCTTATTTTGAAGTTCCCAAAATCCGCTCTTTGACAAACGAATCCTACGCTTTAGTTGACGGAGGAATATTCGCAAACAATCCCGCACTTTGCGCCTATGCAGAAGTCAGAAATAAATTCCGAATTCCAGAGGATCGCCTAGACAAAGGCCCGACGGCAAAGGAGATGGTAATCTTATCTCTGGGAACAGGAGAGGCTCAAAAAAAATATCCCTACCAGGAAGCGAAAGAGTGGGGTCAAGTTGAGTGGGTTGAGCCTTTGATTAGTATGATGATGACCGGAGTTGCTGAAACTGTAAATTATCAACTAATACAAATTTTTGATGCTATTGAAAGACCAAATCAATATTTGAGAATCACTCCAAATTTGAGTCTATATGAAGAACCGCTACCCATTGATGATGCCTCGGAACCGAAGATATCACAATTGCTAAAGATTGGTAAGGAACAAGTAGAAAAGCATAATCAAGAATTGGATCAGTTTATCGACTTGTTGCTTGCCGAATAATTAGTCATTAGTCATTAGTCATTAGTGTGCAGCAATCTCAAATATACAATCTAAATCATTGGTTAAGAAATACCAAAAAAAGCGGGATCATCATTTAGATGAAACCTTTAACAACAGATGGTTCCAGAGATTTTCTGTCACCTTGTTCCTAGGCGGACAAGTGCTATGGCGAATCCTCAGCGGCAAAATTGACCGCCGCAAAATCATGGAACACCTAGTAACAGTAGGGTTAGATTCTTTACGCGCTGTACTATTAATAGCTTTCTTTGCTGGCATGATTTTCACCATTCAATCAGCCAGAGAATTGATTCGATTTGGGGCGGTGGGGGCGGTGGGAGGTGCTTTTGCTTTGGCATTTTGTCGCGAATTAGCACCAGTTTTAACAGCGGGTGTGGTGGCGGGACAAGTTGGTTCAGCCTTTGCAGCGGAAATCGGGGAAATGCAGGTGACGGAACAAATAGATGCCTTGTATATGTTGAGAACAAATCCGGTTGACTATTTAGTAGTACCGAGAGTGATAGCTTGCTGTGTAATGTTGCCAATCTTAACGATTTGTTCGGTGGCGGTAGGGATTGTGGGCGGAGTGTTTGTAGCCGCTATTTTTTATGAGTTGGAACCGTCAGTATTTTTGGAGTCTGTGCGGACTTTTTTAGGGCCTTGGGATTTAGTAACTGTGGTGATTAAGAGTTTTATTTTCGGGTTGATTATTGCGATTGTGGGTTGCGGTTGGGGATTGACTACGACGGGGGGAGGTAAGGGGGTTGGACAAGCTGCAACGGCTGCGGTGGTAACTTCTTGGGTGTTTATTTTTGTCGCAGATTTCTTCTTGTCACTGTTACTATTTCATCAAAAATTTGGGTAGAAACCACGTCCTTCTGGGACGGCTTTACATGAGCGACGGTCAGTCGCCAGTATGCGCTGTGGACAGTTCCAGCAGTCTCACGAAACATATGTTAGAATGTGAGAATGGAAAAAGCCTATCGGTACCGTTTCTATCCCTCAGCCGAGCAAGAAAGTCTCTTGCGCCGGACAATGGGCTGTACGCGGTTAGTGTATAACAAAGCTTTAGCCGCTCGAACTGAAGCTTGGTATGAACATCAAGAACGAGTTGGCTATAGTCAAACTTCCGACCTGTTGACAAGTTGGAAACAAGAGTCCGATCTTGATTTTTTGAACGACGTTAGTTGCGTGCCACTTCAGCAGGGGCTGAGACATCTTCAAACAGCGTTTACCAACTTCTTTGCTGGTCGGGCAAAATATCCCAATTTCAAGAAGAAGCATCACGGTGGTAGTGCTGAATTTACTAAGTCGGCTTTCCGATGGAAAGATGGACAAGTATTTCTGGCTAAATGTACCGAAGCCCTGCCGATTCGTTGGAGTAGAGCAATTCCGGGCGGATGTATACCATCTACTATTACTGTCAAATTGACGGCTGCTGGTCGCTGGTTTGTATCTTTGCTTGTGAATGACCATACGGTTAAACCTCTTCCCAATACCGATAAATCTATCGGTTTGGATGTGGGAATAACGAGCTTGATTGCCACCAGTAATGGTGAAAAGATTGCTAATCCAAAACACTTTAAGCAACAACGATCGAAGCTTAAAAGAATCCAAAAAGCACTGTCTCGTAAGCAGGCAGGGAGTAATAATCGACATAAAGCTAGGCTGCAAGTGGCTAAAGTCCACGCGCAGATAACCGATTCCCGTAAAGATTTTTTGCATAAGCTGACAACTCAACTGGTTCGTGAAAATCAAACGATAGTGGTTGAGGATTTGGCTATCAAAAATATGGTGAAGAACCATACACTCGCACTCGCCATTACCGATGCTAGTTGGGGCGAATTGATTCGACAACTTGCTTACAAATGCGAGTGGTATGGACGAGAACTGATTAAGATCGACCGCTGGTTTCCAAGCTCTAAACGATGCGGAAACTGTGGGTATATTGTCGATAAAATGCCATTGAACATCAGGGAGTGGGAGTGTCCTAAGTGTGGGATGAGCCATGACCGAGATATCAATGCAGCACATAATATTTTGGCGGCTGGGCTAGCCAGAATATTATGTGCAGCATTGATATCTCGATCGTGATTCATCCCACATTTAGGACATTCCCACTCTCTAATATTCAATGGCAGCTTGTCTACGAT
>JAYSVM010000065.1:0-20829 GCA_043718495.1 Oscillatoriales bacterium
TGACACCAATGGGCATTGCCGTCTCCCTAAGCCAGATTTATTGTAGGGACACGGCACTGCCGTGTCCTGATTTCGGGCTAACTCACAATTAAAATCTCATACAAACAACTGCCGACAGTCAAAACTGTCAACAGTTGTTTTATCTATTCAATGCGGATGGCGAGACTCGAACTCGCAAGGACATAATGCCACACGCACCTCAAGCGTGCGCGTATACCAATTCCGCCACATCCGCTCTTTCTGACAATCTCTGGGATTCTTTGCATTACGAGTTAAAAAATGTACAGGTTGAGGTTCCTGAGATTTAACTTGTAACTAGCCCTTTTAGACCACCGATTTAAAACGATAGCACAACTATCACCAAAATGTAAAATAAACTTTTATTAAGAATTTCTGGGAAACCATTATCCAGAAGATACCGAAAGGGATTATTGTACAGAATATTGAGTGAATAAGCACCGAAGATGGGGTTCTCGAAAATTTTAATCGCTAATCGGGGGGAAATTGCCCTCCGCATACTACGCACCTGCGAGGAAATGGGGATTGCCACGGTCGCCGTTCACTCCACTGTAGACAAGCACGCCCTGCACGTCCAGTTGGCAGACGAAGCCGTTTGCATCGGCCCCCCTACTAGCAGCAAAAGCTATTTAAACATCCCCAACATCATCTCCGCTGCCCTGACGCGCAACGCCGCAGCCATTCACCCTGGCTATGGTTTCCTTGCCGAAAATGCCCGATTTGCCGAAATCTGTGCGGATCATCAAATTACCTTCATCGGCCCCTCTCCGGCGGCGATGCGGGCGATGGGCGACAAATCCACGGCGAAAGAAACCATGCAGCGGGTAAAAGTCCCGACGGTTCCTGGTAGTGGCGGATTGCTGGCGGACGATCGCGAAGCTTTGTCGATCGCCCGTGAGATCGGCTATCCTGTGATGATCAAAGCCACAGCCGGCGGTGGAGGCCGCGGCATGAGGTTAGTCAGAGAACCCTCGGAACTCCCGAAACTATTCTCAGCAGCGCAAGGTGAAGCCGATGCAGCCTTCGGCAATCCCGGAGTCTACCTCGAAAAATTCATCGAAAGACCCCGCCACATCGAAATCCAAATCCTCGCCGACAACTACGGTAACGTGATCCACCTCGGCGAAAGGGATTGTTCGATTCAACGCCGACATCAGAAACTTCTGGAAGAAGCCCCCAGCCCCGCCCTCAGCCAGAAACTGCGAGATCAAATGGGTCATGCCGCTATTGCTGCTGCCAAATCCATCAACTACACGGGTGCAGGAACTGTTGAATTTTTGCTTGACAAATCGGGCAAGTTCTACTTCATGGAAATGAACACCCGGATTCAGGTAGAACATACTGTCACGGAGATGATTACAGGCCTTGACTTGATCGCCGAACAAATTCGGATCGCCCAAGGAGAAAAACTGCAAATCAAGCAAAATCAAGTGATTCTCAGTGGCCACGCGATCGAGTGTCGGATCAATGCTGAAGACCCCGATCGCAACTTCCGACCCCATCCCGGCAGAATCACCGGCTTTTTGCCTCCTGGTGGCCCTGGGGTGCGAATGGACTCTCACGTTTACACCGATTACGAAATACCGGCTTACTACGATTCTTTGATTGGTAAATTGATTGTATGGGGGCGCGATCGACCTTCAGCCATTCGCAGGATGAAACGGGCATTGCGGGAATGCGCGATTACCGGCGTTCCCACCACCCTCAGCTTCCACCAAAAGATCCTCGATAGCCCCGAATTTCTCAGTGGCGAAGTTTACACGAACTTTGTCGAACAGTTCATGAGCCAAAATAGTCAGTAGGCAGTAGGCAACTAACCAATGCCCAATGCCCAATGCCCAATGCCCCATGCCCCATTCCCAATTCCTACATCATCATGGTGAGGATTCCTTGCTGGCCGAGAATCATTTCTCGCAGCAAGCTACAGATACCAACCCAAATAATCGGCGTAATGTCCACTCCGCCGATCGGGGGTACAATTTTTCTAGTGACGACTAAAAAAGGTTCCGTAGGCCAAGCAATCAAACTCAATGGCAGTTTGCTGAGGTTGACCTGCGGATACCAAGTCAGAACGATGCGGAAAATGAACAGCAAAGTCATCACCACTAGGACAGAGCCCAGAATCCAACTTGTAACGGTAATACCACTCATAGGGTTATTCTGTAAAAATCTTAAGTTTTGTTAAGTCAGGTATTCATAATTTTAACTGTTTCCCTGGTGCGATCGAAACCAGAATTTTTCCGATAAGCTGTTACGCATTTAAAATAGTATTGTAGGGTGCGTCAGCCCCCAGCGTTTCCCTTGCCTCATAAGCGATCAAGCTGACGCACCCTACAGACCTCGTTAGTGGTTTAAATGCGTAACAGCTTATTCTAGGATCAACATAGGAAAGCAGCCAAGAGAGAACTTATAACAGACAACTGCCCACGGATAACTGACTCCTGATAAAATTAATAAAAATCAAATACTTGTAACAGAGGGCTTTAGATCTATGACTCCTTCACTCGCGAACTTTTTGTATAGCCTGCTGGTGGGCGTTGCGCTAATCGTTATTCCAGGAACAATCGCGCTTATATTCATTAGCCAAAGAGACAAAATCAAGCGCACCTAAAATATCTGCGGGGATCTAAGTCCGGTGTGAGAGTCATTCTCTCGTTGCTTTCGGCATTTATGCGATCGCCTCGGAAGACATTTCCCTGATCCAGGAAACCTCGGTTAAGAGCAAATCAGGAGGCAAAACCTTCTAGGAATGCCAAGCTGAGGTTTTTTTCCGTTAAACTCAGTGTTAGGGTGTGACTTTCAAAGCTGCAACTGCGATCGGAGGTGGCCTCAAAAAGCCAAGTCGGGATAAGCTGTGGAGCATTTAAACCACTAACGAGGCCTGTAGGGTGCGTCAGTTAGAACACTGACTATACATGGGAAATACCTTAAAACTGACGCACCCTACAATCGTCTGCGATCGGAGGTGGCCTCAAAAAGCCAAGTCGGGATACCAGACTTAAGTAAAAATGTAAAATCTAACTCGCTAATATAGACAGAAATAGGAGATAGGCTAATGGTTAATTTAGGATTGAACTTGAGCAGCCTGCTGGGTATCATCCTAGCAGTTGCTGGGGCGGGACTATATTTTTTGCGATCGTGGCGTCCTAAGCTAGCACGAGACCACGATATTTTTTTTGCAGCAGTAGGCCTGCTGTGTGGCGGTATTTTGTTATTTCAAGGCTGGCGACTTGACCCAATTTTGGCCTTCGGTCAATTCATGCTCACCGGTTCGGCAATATTTTTTGCAGCCGAAAGCATTAAACTCAGGGGAGCAACCACAGCTCAAGCTAAAAGTCGTGCTCAATATGTAGATGAAGAGCGCCCTGTCAGCAACGCTTACGGTTACGAGAACAACAACAACTACGATTCCGAAATTGAGCAGCTAGAACCAGAGGAAGACTACCCGCAACGTCGCCGGATTAGAGGTAGTCAAGACAATCGTTCTTCCCGCGAAAGCTACGACGACGAACCCCGTCGCCGTCCATCCAATCGCAACAGCAGCATTGACACATCCAAACCAGAGTCGCCCGATCGATCGCGCAAACGTCCCTCTCGCCCAGAAACCTCGCCCCCAGAGCGGCCTGACAATTGGGACTTTTCAGACAACCCCGAAGAAAGACCGACTCGCAGTCGCAACAATCGCCCTCCTGCTTCGGAAAACCGCAACTCCGATGCACCGCCGAGAACGAAAAAACCCCGTCCCACAGAAGCATCCAGGTCTCGCCCCAGCAGCCGTGACATGGATGCACCAACCTCAGATTATGTGGAGTATCGACCAGTAGAATCCCCGGAAGATCAACCGGACGATTCGACGAATTTCGACAATTAAGCGAAAGTAAGTAAATGGGTTAAATCTGAGATCTTGCACCTTTCGTGTGGAAGCTGTAGGGGCGGGTTCGCCAAGGGTCTCAAAGCTTGCAAACAGGTTATATAAACCCGCCCGACCCCACGAAAAATCCTCTTATTGACTCAGATATGAGAATTAGTGAAAATAATGTAATTGGAGTGTCAAACCACAGATAAATACAGTCGCCAAGGCGCTTTGGTTATTGAACCCTTCGACTCCGCTCAGGGAACGCTCACACAAATGCCTTAACCACCTTGGCGGTTGCTATAAATGCAGATAAACACAAATAAAAGGTGACAGCTAAATACTAATCGATCGCCATGAATTTCAAACTTCTAAGTTTAGTAGTATCAGTAATTTTAACGGTTGGGGTAACAGCCAGCGCCACAGGGGTTGTTGCGACATCCCCTGTGTCGTCATCGCCAGATTTGACAGAATTTAAGACGGCGTCTTCTCAGGATGCGATCGCCCAAAATACCGAAGAAAAAACCAATATTCGGGTTTACGAAACAGCCAGTCCTGCCGTTGTGACTATTGCTCATACAGATAAATCTAGCGGTAGTGGCACAATTATTAGCCCTGACGGCATGGTTTTAACCAACGCCCACGTAGTTTCCGGCGGCGGTACTGTCAATATCATTTTGTCAGATGGCAGAAAACTCCTAGCCGATGTGATTGGATTCGCCGAAGAAGGTTTAGATTTGGCTGTAGTCAAGATTCGGGGTCAAAATAATCTGCCCACGATTCCTTTAGCCCGTACTGGTTCGGTAAAAGTTGGGCAACAAGCATTTGCGATCGGCAATCCTTTCGGTCGATTTCAAGGTACTTTTACAGTCGGAATAGTCAGCCGCATCGACCAGCAGCGGAGCTTGATTCAAACAGACGCAGCGATCAATCCCGGCAATTCAGGAGGCCCGCTGCTGAACAGTTCTGGAGAATTAATTGGTGTCAACACCTCTATTTTTACTCGCGGTCAAGGCGGAGGCAATATCGGCATCGGTTTTGCAATTTCTATAGACAAAGTTCCTGCATTCCTGACTGCGGTGCGAGAAGGGCGAGCTCCCCGCGTTGCCCAAAAGCGATCGCCCTTCGGTGGTAAATCACCTGAAAAAGTTGTATTAAACGGGCCGACTATCAGCGGTGTACTCACCAACCAGTCTAGGGTGATGTCCGCAGACAACAGCTTTTTTAACCTATACTCCTTTGAAGGAAAAGCCGGTCAGCAAATCACAATTGAAATGAAAAGTCAAGACATTGACTCTTTTTTAATATTGGTCGCCCCCAATCAGCGGAAAATTGCTCAAGATGATAACGGGGCAGGCAATAAAAATGCCCGAATTAACATCAGATTGCCAGTAAACGGGACTTACATTGTGGTGGCAAATTCCAACGAGGCAAAGGAGTCTGGAGCTTATACATTAGAGCTGAAAGCAAGTTCTCCTAATCAGTCTTCAAGAGCGATTTTGCCAGAAGAAGGTCTTTTCGTCAAAAAACCGAGGTAATTCATGAGTCAAGTGAAATTTTGGGCGATCGCGCTAATTGCTCTACTGATTAATTTTTCAGGTAAATCCGTTGCTTCCTCACCAGTTTATATTTTAGGTCAGGAAACTCCGAAGTCTTCGCCATCTGCGATGCCAACTCCATCAACTTTGCCTATTCCTGCTGCGGGATCATCTAAAGTCATTTTAGAAAAACAAGCAGAACTCACTCCGGCTAAATCTTCAGTGCTTCCATCCGACAGCAGTTTATACGACGAACATAGGTTTGAAGGCACTAAGGGTCAGACAGTAGTTATCACTCTAGAAAGTACCGAGTTTGATACTTATGTGGGTGTCTTAGACTCCAAAGGTGAATTGATTGGAGAAAATGATAATGCCACTGACAAGAATACCAATTCGGAATTGACCATTACTTTATCTTCAAATGGTGTTTACCTAGTCATTGTCAATGCTTTACAACCGCCCCCTAAAGGTAAAGGAAAATACAGTTTGACAATCCGAGAAAAAGTCAAGAATTAGTTAGCTATCAATCATTTTTTTTTGTTTCAAGATTTAGCAGTATTGTAGGGTGCGTCAGCCCACAGCATTTCCCTTTCAAATGGAAGCGATTGAGCTGACGCACCCTACAGGCTGTTTTAAAACTTAGTGCAGAAGGTGAAAATTAGATAACTATTTATTTTTCACCTTCGACTTTCTATGAATTTAACGCAAACCGATCCAGGTGAAAAAATTCTGGTTTGTGAAGAATTCTAGCAACAGAAGTGCCACAAATCCCACCATCGCAAATCGTCCATTAATTTGTTCAGCATAAAGATTCCAACCAAAGGCAGGTTCTGGTTTTTTGGGTAACTCAGGAGTTGGAGGTGTTAGGGAAGCAGGCGTTTTAGCTTTCATGTAAAAGTTGTGAGTATGGTCAATAAGTATCTATGATAGACGAATCTAATATCTTGATTTAAGAAAAATCATTTATCCCCGCAATGTTCATCGCCCCCTTACACAAATTTCTGACTGCCACAATTGATCAGAAAGCCCGATCGCACACCATATTTTGGTTAGCTTTAAGCTTGACATTTGCCGCAATCTATGGTTTCTTGGGGCTAAGACAAGCCTTCGGTGGCGAGTATATCGTGCAAGACGATGCCAGACAACACGTTTTCTGGATGATGCGATTTGTCGATCGCGATTTGTTTCCCAATGATTTCATTGCTAACTATTTTCAATCCGCCGCCCCCGCAGGATATAGCACTCTCTACAAAGTAGCAGCAACAATTGGCATTCATCCCCTATTTTTTCACAAAATATTGCCACTTTTCCTCAGCTTAATCTCCACTTATTACTGTTTTAGCATTGCCCTAGAAATGCTGCCAGTGCCGATGACTGGATTTATTGCCTCTTTGCTGCTCAACCAACATATGTGGATGACCGACGATTTGGCTTCCACAACGCCAAGAGCCTTTATCTATCCGATATTTCTCGCTTTTTTATATTATTTACTGCGACGTTCCCTGCTGCCTTGTTTAATTGCGATCGGTCTGATGGGACTATTTTACCCTCCTTACGCACTGGTGGCTGCGGGTATTTTAGTTTTGCGGCTTCTGGATTGGGAAAATGGTCGTTTGTGCTTGTCGCGCGATCGCACAAATTACCTATTTTGCACCACAGGTTTGGGAGTTGTATTTTTAGTAATGCTACCCTATGCCCTAGATAAATCAGAATTTAGCCCAACTTATACAGCAGCAGAAGCTAAAAAAATGCCCGAATTTGCGGCAGATGGCAGAAATGCTTTTTTCCGTGCCAATCCTAAACATTATTGGCTGACTGGTAGGGGTAGCGGGATGTTTCCGCAGTCGCTATTTACGCCTGTGACTCACTGTGCTGCATTGCTATTGCCGCTGCTATTGGTATGGCGATCGCACTTTCCTTTAGTAAAACAGATTCAAAGTAGCATCTGGGTGTTGCTTCAGCTATTTTTAGCATCTTCAGCCATGTTTTTGATTGCTCACGCTACGCTTTTTAAATTATATCAGCCTGGACGCTATACTGCTTATAGCTTGCGATTTATTGTAGTGTTCTTAAGTGCGATCGGTCTAACATTGATCGTAGATGGAGTTCTAAATTGGGCTCAGGAAAATGAAACCAGCTTTGGCATAAAAAACTTAGTGGCAATAATTACTACAGCGATAATTGCTTTTGTAGTTGTCTGTTATCCCAGCTTGGTTGCAAATTTTCCCAGGGTTGGGTATGTAGAGGGTAAAATGCCCGATTTGTACCAGTTTTTTCAGCAGCAACCGAAAGATATTCTGATTGCTTCAATCGCGGGAGAGGCGGATAATATACCAACATTCAGTCAGCGCTCAGTTTTGGTAGCAAAGGAATATGCCGTACCTTATCAGAAAGGTTACTACAGCCGATATTTACAGCGAATTAACGATTTGATTCGTGCTCAATATACTCCCGATAAAGCGGTATTGCAAAAGTTTATTAATCAATATGGAATTGATTTCTGGATGCTCGATTACAATGCCTTGACTCTTCAGTATCTACAGGATTACGGCTGGATCAGTGTCTTTGATTCTACACCAGAGGCGATCGCATCTCTAAAACAAGGGAAAATTCCTGTGTTAGCTGAAGCAATAACAAGTTGTGCTGTTTTTCAGAACGGTATTGTAGTGGTTTTAGAAACATCTTGCATTGCGAAATTGGGTGGGAGTTAGCAGAGATCCGACACACCCCCAGCCCCTCTCCAGAGGGGAGCTAGATCCGGTTCCCCTCCTGGGAGTAGCGAGCTCCGGTTCCCCTCCTGGGCTAGGGGTGGGCCTCCGGTTCCCCTCCTGGGAGGGGCTAGGGGTGGGCCTCCGGGAGCAGCTAGATCCGCTTTCGACTATTCAACCTTCATAATTCTCATCTAAAAAATGGGTCTGAAACCCCGTCCTTTGAGGACGGCTTTACATAAATTTTTGTTAAGTTGTACCACTTCACAGAAGAAGTGCTAGTATGTGAAACAGCGTCCTTCAGGTAAACATGACACTAAAAGCCTTCAGCTATCGATTATACCCAACGCCGGAACAAGAAAGTTTGTTGCGACGTACTTTGGGCTGTACCCGTTTGGTCTACAACCGCGCTCTGGCCGCGAGGACTGATGCTTGGTACAAAGACCAAAAACGGGTAGGGTATGCTGAAACTTCTAGTATGCTAACAGATTGGAAGAAAACCGAAGAACTAGATTTTCTCAACGAAGTGAGCTGTGTGCCTTTACAGCAATGTTTGAGACATTTACAAACGGCTTACACTAACTTTTTTGATGGGCGGGCAAAATATCCTAACTTCAAAAAGAAACGCAATGGTGGTAGTGCCGAATTTACTCTCGTCAGCATTTAAGTTCAGAAATGGACAAATCTACCTAGCAAAAAGCACCCAAGCGTTATCGATTCGCTGGAGTCGAACATTGCCGCTTGGTGCAATACCATCAACTATTACAGTGAAACTTGCACCATCAGGTAGGTGGTCAGTTTCTCTGCTGGTAGATGTTGAAATTGAATCATTACCCAAAACTAATAATCAAGTCGGTATCGACTTGGGAATTACAAGCTTACTCACTCTAAGCACTGGCGAAAAGATTGTTAATCCCAAAGGATTTAAGGCAAAGTATCGCAAGCTTAGAAAAGCGCAAAAATCTTTAAGTGGTAAGCAGAAAGGGTCAAATAACCGTTACAAAGCACGGCTTAAGGTAGCGAAAGTGTATCAAGAGATCGCTGATGCAAGGAAAGATAATCTTCACAAGTTAACGACGCGGTTGGTGCGTGAAAACCAAACCATCGCCGTAGAAGACTTAGCTGTGAAGAATATGGTTAAAAATCGGAGACTTGCTCTAGCTATAAGTGATGCAAGTTGGGGTGAATTGGTCAGGCAACTTGAATACAAGTGCGATTGGTACGGTCGTACTTTAATTAAGATTGACCGATGGTTTCCGAGTTCAAAAAGGTGTGGCAATTGCGGACACATCGTTGACAAGATGCCGTTGAATATCCGGGAATGGGATTGTCCTCAGTGCGGTACTCACCATGACCGAGACATTAACGCGGCCAAGAATATTTTGGCGGCAGGGCTTGCCGTGGCAGTCTGTGGAGCTACTGTAAGACCCGAACAGAGTAAATCTGTTAAGGCTGGTGCGAAATCCCCTCTTAGGACGGAAGCAGAAACCTAAGTCGTGAGTCTTAGGAATCCCCGCGCGTTTACGCCGGGGTGGATGTCAACCTAAACCTCTAATAATACGGACGACTTCTAAACTATTCAAAAAATAAATATTAACCCGAATCGGATGCTCAGAGTCAAACAGTCGTTTAAAGATTTGTCTCAGCGCTGGCATTTTATCACCTTTGATGGTATCGAAAACGGGAAGATTTTCCGATAACACATGACTCATGAAGTATTTGTCATGGCTGTGCAATTCTTCCGGTAAATATAACTCCATCACCAGCGCATCAACAACTTGCTCAAAATAACTCAGCATCAGTTTGTCTTCTGCTGTTTCTACCATCTTTTCGCCATGACTAGGAATATCTTTGAGTTCGGCGGTGAGGTAAATTATGTAATTAACTAGGATTTCAATAGCTGATTTCTCCTGTGGCTGTGCATTAGGAATGGGAATTTGAGAAATATAAATGCTTTGCAGTGCATAAGTCCCACCTGCCATTTTGCCAACTATCCGATCAAGAAAAAACCAAGTAATCTGCGAGTTAAGAATTGATAAAAGATAGTACGTTGAGTTAGGAATAAAAAATATTTTATTATTTGTATATAATTTTTGTGAATCCCAAGCAAAAGCCTGATAAGTAGCAATTTCCTGATAAACAATCTTAGGCTGCTCAAATTCTTGCCAATAACTAGCGGCACATCTTTGTAAAACATACCATTCATATCTAATGCCAGTTTCAGCCTTATTTCTAGCTGATAACTGACTTTTAAACTTTAGTAAATGCTTGTAGATAGCAGGATAACGCTTGATCAACTCTTTTTCAGCTTTTTTTGAAGCGCCTACTATGGTACTATCTTCATGCAGTGGAAAATGCCAAGGAATAAATAAAAACCACAAATCAGGATCTTCTACTATCCATCTTTTAACATCACGACCCCGCAAAAAAGGTTTGAGAACTTCCGCCGATGATGGATGTTCAGCAATTAGCCTATCTCGCGTTTCTCTATCCACCACAAACGCTTCGTTAAAACCAGTTAAAATGCCACGATAAAATCTGCCATTCACATATTCCCCTAGCGGTGTACCAGCTTTTCGCAGTTTTCCCAACAAATTGAGAACTGTTGACGACTCTAGCCGCCAACCATCAGCAGTCAACTCCTTTTGTGGCATCAAAAAGCTCTGATTTTCAAACACTGAAGCAAACTGATCGACTGGTTGCCCTAATTCCCAATTTAAAACGCGAGTTTGATGATTTTTAGGCTGTTCTTTACTAGCAATAATGATGCTAGGGTAAGCAATAGCCGTAAAAATCGGTGCATCACCAAAATCAATTAATTGCTGAATAGTCGATTCATTAGCTAAAAACTTACGCAGCCTTTCCCCGTAACCAGACCGAAAATATTTATTTGATGAGATGTAGCAGAGAATACCTTGATTTTTCAGGAGCTTTAACCCTTGCTCATAAAAATAAACATACAAATCAGCTACACCTGTATAACAATCATACTGACTTTTAAAGATGGGTTTAAACTCTTTAATTTGTTCTTGGCGCACATAGGGCGGATTGCCAATACAAACATCAAAACCATCACCTAGCCCAAACATCCATTCTGAATCAAAGAAATCAGCCACAGCATTTTGCTCATAAGGCTTCCAATTAGCCAACTTTTCCGCACTTTCACTCGGAAACCCACCACTTTTAAGAATCTCACTAATCTGATGACGAACTTGATCATCCAATTCTCGATACTTAGCCTTAGTTTTAGGAGTACGAGCCATAAAATAACTTCTGCGAACCTCTGCTAATTCCTTTTCCTTTTGTTCAATGCGAGGATCACGTAAAGTAAAATCAGCAGCCCCTTTAATTCCAATCAAAGCATTAGCCGCCACAAACTTAGTTTCCAAATTCGGTAAAGGACGTACACCCCGATTTTCCTGAGAATCATCAATATTTTGGTGAACAATCAGCGAAATGAAAAACCTTAACTTAGAAATCTGGATAGCCACCGGCTGAATATCTACCCCATAAATGCAGTTTTCAATTAAATATAACTTCCGTCCATAATCCAACTCATTATGCTCAAAAGCTTGCTCAATATCCTCAATTACCTTTTCTCGAATCGTGCCATCAGGAATCTCACTAGCCTTAGATATTTGCTTTTCCTTCCATCTGCCATTTTGCGGGTCAAGCTTACTCAGAATATACACCAACTTATGCAAAATACCCATCGGAAAAGCACCCGAACCGCAAGCCGGGTCGAGAATTTTCAAATTATCAATCGCCTCAATCAATCCTGATACTTCTGTATCTGTAAACTGATGCGACTGATTATTATAAGCAAACAGATGGCGCAACCTTTGATTCACTTCTCTTTCTCCACTGAGTGAAGTCAATTTACCTTCCAAACAAGCAATTAATGCCTCATCTACCATGTAATCAACAATTTCACGCGGCGTATAAAAAGATCCGGTTTGCTTCCTAGCAGTTGTATTCGTTTCCGGGTTATAAGCAGCGAGTAAATTTTCAAACACCTTCCCTAACAACTCAGGATCAAGGGCAATTTCTTCCTCAATCGGGGTATTTTCAGTAACAGTAAACTTATAACTATGAAAAATATTAATTAAACCTCGCACCGTATAGCGCTTGTTTTTTGTCCCGTAAACATCATTCAGATCAATTTGTTGATCAAATTCACTAAAAAATAGACAATTAGGAATATTTAGCCGATTATCCTGACGTTCCGAAAAACCATCAATGCGGACAATCTGTTTAGGCTGATCTTGATCGGGTTTATCCAAACATTCAAATAAACCACCATTCAGAAAAGGAATATTATCAAACAATCTGAGTATCGCTGGGGAATCGTGAAAATAATCCTCATAGCGATAGACATTATGCACCATGTAGTTTTGGTCACGTCCCCCTGCTTGCTTCGCCTTATTTCTAAACTTACGATTATCAGGTTTACTAGGAGTATTCATCTCCTGATTCAGCGTTGCAAAGAATAAATTTTGCAGAATCGCTTTATAATAAGTGCTTTCTGTGGGTTCATTGGACTTGATTAATTCCTGTACCCTTTGATAGTTAAACAAATCATCTGGTACTAACCCTTTTTCCTTCAGAAACCAAACAAAAATCAATCTCGTAATTAAACGAATAACGCTAGTAGCATTACGAATCTCGACATTTCCCCCCGCACCTTCAGGAAAAGTAACATTTTGTACCGCCCAAAAATACCAGTTAGCTACTTCTTTGAAAAACCGTTTATTTAGTTCAGAAGTATCAAGAGTTTTCTGCCAAGCATCATGCAATTGGTCAAAATTGGTAAATTGATACTGTTTAAACAACTGAGGTAATGAAAGGTCAAAAAGTATTTCAATATGAGCGCGATGGGGCTGAAAAATATTAATATCTTTAATTAAAGTGATTTTTTCTAAAACATCCTTAGAAGTTGCTCGTTTATTAGGACGGCGGTTAATTATCGACAAAGTAAAACACTCACCATGTCGGAATAAAACCATAATCGGAATATCAGATTGACGGTTAACTTCGCGAGTAATATCCGATAGCTGACTGCGTGTGTAATCATTCTCCCGCAACTCAACCGCCAAGAAAATATAAGATTGCAGATAATTTTGATCTATGTTACTAGAAAATCCTAATGGACTCTTGGATTTAATCTCATCTTCAGTCAGTTGAAACAAAAAATCAACGGACTTCCATTGAGATAAACTCGCCCGTTGCTGGTTGATTTCCCCAAATCCAAAAGTATCGATAAAATCTTCAGGGTGATTGCTATCTAACTCAAATTTTCTTTGCGTCGTATATCCTAGGGTTTGGAATAATAGCTCTAGCTTCTGGGCTGCATTACCCGCAGCTAAATTTTGGATAGATTTCGCAATTTTATCTTTCATCTCTCGTTCATTCATCTTTAATACTCCACTATAGAGGTATTGGTGTCTATAGCAATCCTAAATGATTATACTCGTTACCAGGCTCTGCCTGGTAACGCATATCCGGAGGCTCTGCCTCCATTGTCGCAGCCGAGGCAGAGCCTCTGGACATCGGTTCCCAGGCAGAGCTTGGGAACCAGTTAACCAGTTATTGAAACTGATTTAGGATTGCTATAGTAGGTAAATCATCTAGCGAAAGTATGCTCTAGCCTATTTCAACAATTCTCATAGGCGGTAATAAATTCTTCTCTAGTGATTCCTGATTGAGTACAAATTAACCTAAGTGTTGAACCTTTGATTTGATTATGATTTGGTAATGTCAAAGGTGTTGTTGTCCCATCATCATTCATGCGAATCATAGAAATATGTTCCTTTTCTCGAATGATTTGGAAACCCAAAACTTCTAAACTTTTAATAACTTTAGATTTGGGAATATCTTTAGGAAATTTTGTCATGCTATACTCATCTCTGTTAGAAAGACTTCCGACAATGGAAAATCTGACTCTATCACATCACTACCAAAAGTTTCGATATGAAACTGGAGTGCAGATTTGACATCGGTTAGTGCTTCTTCATATGTGTTGCCTTCACCAACGACAACGCCTTTGATGCCCAGTGGATAAGCAACATAGCCATCAGAATGTTTTTCGACAATGATTTTGATAGTTGACATAGATTACCTCTTTTCAGTAAATAACATTTCGATTTGATCCCCAATATTACAATCAAAATTTGGGATAGATTAGGCTATTTTATCTTTCATGTGTTGTTCATTCATCTTTAATACTCCTGGACGCAGAAAGCGGGTCTTTTACGAAAATACTGGATTTAAGGCTTTAACACTGGTAAAAAACCTGGTTTCTTTGGTATTTGTGCCTAATTCATCTTTAATCACCAACCATGTAATTAAATCGAAATCAGTTTTGCTTGTCACCTGTTTTTTGTGTTCTGGCATTACCGCACCTTTACCAGATTTAAACAAATTACTACCTAACCGCTTTTTAAAAGTCCGAGTAATCGAATCAACCGCCCTCTCAAGCAAATCGTTATAAACACTCATATCTTCCCCGTTATTCGTCTGGTTGTCAAACAAATTACACAATGAGTCATAAGCTTGCGCCTGATTCGCACACAACAACCGAAACATCTCTAAAATCTGCTTAGGTTGAGCAAAACTGAAACGTACTACCTGATCCTCTCTAATATACACTAGAAAGTACGGTTGCAGAGGATTAACCTGCTCATTTCCCGAAGTATCACCTTTCTGTTTTAAACAAAAAATTACTCCTGGTGCAATTATCGGATTTTCAGACGCTGGTGGAACGACTGCATAAATACCTAAAGGTGCATCTTCTAGCTGTTTCTGGTTCCTTTGTAAATAATTACTTAGTTCAATGCGAAAGTCATCTAAGGTAAACTCATTGAGGGCAACGCTTTCGTTGAAATCCTCTAAATCTAATACCTCATTCTGCAATCGTAATAACTGTTTATCTCTATATTTTAAATCCGTTTGAATTAACTCTTCAATTTCATCCGGTTCCAGCAAGTTGTCTTCAAAGGTAGCGGCAATATCTACCAACGCCATCCTTGCTTCTACTCGATTTTTGAGATTGATGTATTTATTTAAGTCATCAGTAGGCCAGAAATTCACTAACTGTACTGTATGGTTAACACTACCGATACGGTCAATCCGTCCAAAACGCTGAATGATTCTGACTGGATTCCAATGAATATCGTAATTAACTAGATAATCGCAATCCTGTAAATTTTGCCCTTCAGAAATACAATCTGTCGCAATCAATAAATCAATCTCTCCATCTTGGGGCATAGATGGCATCTTGTCGCGCTTTTTGGAAATGGGAGAGAAATTAGTCAGAATTTGATTGAACTCATTCTTGCCAAAGGTGGTTTTATTTCGGCCAGTTCCCCCAACTACTAAAGCTATGTTAATATTGAGCTTACAAGTTGCGATCCATTCGTGCAAAGCCTGATAAAGATACTCTGCTGTATCGGCAAAAGCAGTAAATACCAAAACTTTACGGTTAGGTTGATTTTGTTTATTAATTGTTGGCTGTTTTACTTTGTTTTGAATCAATTTTTTCAATTCGGCTAACTTGGCATCCCGCGTTTCATCAACCTGCAAAGCTGAATTATAAAGAATCTTGAGTTGTTGCTTATCCTCTGCTAAATCTTTCAACCATTCATCAGTATCAAGATGTACCATCTTAAAAGTAAACCTGGAACCAACCTCAATAGCTGCTTGTAGTTCTTCATCATCAATATCTTCAAGATTTAACTGATTAAACTCAATATTCTGGTTTTGATCTCGAAACTGCTTAAAGGTTTTAATTCGTTCCTGTAAATCTGCAATTTTAGCGATAGTCCTTGCCATCGTAATTGCAAAGGATGTCACCGAACTTTCCAGCCGTTTAAGAAAGTTAACTTTCATCATCCCGATGAGGAAATATTCACGTACACTCTGCTTAAATCTTTGTCCTGATTTATGTTCGTATTCTTCTCTGTACTGCGGCAAAACATATTTAGAAGGGTTAAATAATGACAACTGATAATTAGAAATTTCATCATTCAGTTTGTCGTAGGACATAAACTTACCTTTCAAATCAATTGTGGGAAAGATAGACAAGGGTTTTATCCTGATTGGGAAGCCGCCTAATTGCTCTACAACATCTTTATAATATTTTTGAATATGTTTGCGAGAACGAGCTATGGTTAATTCGTCAAGCAGTTTAAAAAATCCAGAATCAAGGGAATTCAAGAGTTCGCTAGTTATGCGAATACTCTTTTTTGACCAAGTGGTAAAAGCTCGTTGAGCGCTAGCTAGAGTATCTTTCAGGCTAACTACACCAATTGATGCTTGAAAAGCATCATCCTTGCCTTCAGTGATAAATTCAAGCTGATGTCTTAAATCAGTCAGGTTATTGTTAACAGGAGTAGCAGAGAGTAATAGAACCTTGGTTTTAATGCCAGCTTTAATAATGTCATCCATCAGTCGCTCATAACGACTTTTACGAATTATATTTCCATCTTCATCTCGCTTACCCTTAGTGTTGTTGCGGAAATTATGGGACTCATCAATTACTACTAGGTCATAATTTCCCCAGTTAAGAGTCCCTAAATCGGTATCACCGGATTTGCCAGACTCACGACTTAAATCTGTGTGAGATAAGACTGTATAATTAAAGCGATCGCTAACAAATGGATTTAGTTCACTATTATTCTGTGCGTGATAGATTGTCCAGTTTTCGCGTAACTTTTTTGGACATAACACTAAAACTCTATAGTTCAGGATTTCAAAATACTTAATAACTGCTAAGGCTTCATAGGTTTTTCCTAAACCCACACTATCGGCAATAATACAACCATTGTGGGTGCGAATTTTATTAATTGCTCCTATTACGCCATGTTTTTGAAATTCAAATAAAGTATTCCATATGGTAGTATCAACTAGCTGGTTGCTTTCACTGAACAATCCAGCGTCTTGTTGGTCTGCTAAAAATTTTTCAAATATCTGAAATAGGGTTTTGTAGTAAACCAGTTCAGGGGTGGAGTTAGTATATAATTGTTCTAGATAAAACAACACATCTGTTTTGACATCTTTTACCAGTTCTTCATTATTCCAAATTTGGTCAAACCAAACTTTGAAATCATAAGTGTCTTCAATGCTACTGACGATTAAATTTAATTCAATATTATTAATATTGTTAGATAATCCTAAGCCTTTTATGGTAAAATTAGAACTTCCCATAATCGCGGATGGAACTCGATAAATGGTTTTCAAGCAATCGGGTCTGATGTCCTGTACTTGATTGTCAATATGATAGAGCTTTCCGTGCAAGAAGTTAGACTTTGTGATCGATTTTATCTCTACTTTTTCTCTAATCCAGTCAGCACAATCTTTAGCTAAACGTTTTTGTTGAAGCTGCTTTTGGAGGGTTAACCCTTCTCGATCGATTAAGAAAGCTTTGGTTTCATTTCTGTGAGGATCGAGAACAAAAGTTGGTTCGCCAAACAGGAATTGTAATTTTTCAATTTTCAATAGCTGTTCTTTCAGCTCTTCAAAAGCATAAATTGTAAAATAAGCTGAAACAATTGATAAACGCGAACCTTCTTTGATTTTAAATCTTAAAAAGTCACCAACACACCCCCGTGTGTGGTTATCTTTAATGCCTGAATATGATAATGACAAAGGAGAGTTTGGCATATTTTTGAGGTTTTTAGATATTTTAGCTATGTTTAATAAGGATTTTGTCACTTTTGGGCAACTCTCAGTCGATCGCACAATCGTCGATCTCGAAAGTGGCGGGCGATCGACTGGAGATGATACGATCGCCATTGGTACTGACTCTGATAGAGCCGATGTGTCTGTAGCTGAGAATTAAATAATCCTCTAAATTCAAGCTGAATATAGATCCGGGGTCAAGTTGGTAGAGAATGAAAATTATACAAAAGCTCGATCGCACATTATCTCTTTAGCAAAAACATGGCAACACTATACGTCAACTCGGTAACAGGCTCTGATGGAGCAGCCGGTAGCCAATCAGCCCCATTGAAAACTATAGCCCGCGCGATCGGCATCGCTCCCTCTGGAACTATCATTCAGTTAGCCACAGGAACTTACAGCGCAGCCAGTGGGGAACAATTTCCCTTAGATATTCCCTCTGGAGTCAAAGTTATTGGTACTGAATCCAACAAAGGTAGTAGCACTATCATCCAAGGAAGTGGCAAATTTGTCAGTCCCAGCGCGGCTGGTCAAAATGTCACTATACTGCTGCAAACTGATGCCGAATTGCGCGGAGTAACAGTTACCAATCTTGATAGTCGGGGCACAGGAGTTTGGATTGAATCAACTTCTCCCACTGTAGCTAACAACACTTTCACGAAATGCAAGCGGGAAGGAATATTTGCCACCGGTACCGCTAATCCTGCTATTCTCGATAACCTATTTTTGGAAAATTCGGCGGCTGGCGTGATTATGGCGGGTAGCGCTAAAGGTGTAATGCGGCGCAATATTTTTCAAAATACGGGTTTCGGTATTTCTCTGCAAGCTCAGTCGGCTCCTTTGATTGTTGATAATCAAATTTTGCAAAATCGCTCTGGGATTGTTCTAGCGGGCGACTCACAACCGACTTTGCGTAAGAATCGTTTGGAAAAAAATGTGGAAGACGGTTTGACTGTGGTGGGAAAGGCGATGCCGGATGTGGGTACTGCGAAAGATTTGGGTGGTAATGTTTTTCTGAATAATGGTGAGTTTGATGTACAAAATGCAACTGGGGTGAAAATTTTTGCCCTGGGAAATCAGATTAATCCGTCGTTGGTGAAAGGTTTAGTTGATTTGGGTTTGATGACGCCAACTCCAACCCCAACTCCAACTCCA
This sequence comes from Oscillatoriales bacterium, assembly GCA_043718495.1. Taxonomy (GTDB): domain Bacteria; phylum Cyanobacteriota; class Cyanobacteriia; order Cyanobacteriales; family Microcoleaceae; genus Microcoleus. Next base: position 18,951 of record JAYSVM010000065.1, read on the forward strand.
ACTCCAACCCCAACTCCAACTCCAACCCCAACTCCAACTCCAACTCCAACCCCAACTCCAACTCCAACTCCAACTCCAAACGAAATCACATTTAGTGACATCAGCAATCATTGGGCTAAGATTTTTATTGAACGTTTGGCAAAAATGAAGATTATCAGTGGTTTTCCTAACGGCACTTTTAAGCCGGATCAGGGTTTGACTAGGGCTCAGTTTGCGGCTTTGCTGGCGAAGGCTTTTGAGCTTGCGCCACGGCGTGATGCGACGAATTTTAAGGATGTGGCGGCGGATTTTTGGGCAAAAGCTGCGATCGAAAAAGCTAATCGAGGTGGCTTCTTGGCTGGATATCCCGATATCACCTTTCGCCCAAATCAGAATTTGACTAGGGCTCAGGCGATCATTTCTTTGGTAAATGGCTTGCAGCTTGTGGGCGGAAACCCCAATTCTTTGAGCGTTTACAGCGATCGGGCTTTAATTCCCAGTTTTGCCACCGCTCAGGTTGCAACCGCCACAGAGCGCAGAATGGTGGTGAATTATCCAGCGCGCGATCGCTTTTCTCCCGCCCGTGACATCACCCGTGGTGAAATGTCCGCCCTCATCTACCAAACTTTAGTTGCAACCAACCGGGCCCAGCCAATTAATTCTCCTTACATCGTCTAGGAGTATGGGGAATAGGGAAAGGAAGATTTGAAATCAGCCAGTCTCTCCTCTCCCTCTCCCAACTCTCGATTTCCCAGTACCGAATCGTTTTATGATGGGATCTTAAGAAATTAAGCAATCTTTAAGGTTCGATCGTTAAATTATGGCTACAATTCAGTTTTCCCGTGGTATGGACGAAGATTCTGTGCCCGAAGTGCGCCTAACTCGCTCTAAAAGTGGCAGTCAAGGGACGGCTACTTTTATCTTTGAAAATCCGAAAGCTCTGACTACCAGTACAGAAGATATTACTGGTATGTACATGATTGATGAAGAAGGTGAAATCATCACTCGTGAGGTTAAGGCTAAATTCATTAATGGTCAACCTGCTGGTTTGGAAGCTCTTTATCTAATGAGAAGTGCTGAAGAATGGGAGCGCTTTATGCGTTTTATGGAACGGTACTCTGAAGCAAATGGCTTAGCATTTAACAAGGCCTAGTTTATGGGAATAGGGAATGGGGAATAGGTCATAGGGCATAGGTTATTTGTTATTAGAACGAACAACTAACAAAGAAAAAACAAATAATAACTAACAATTAACTAATGACTTTTTACCTCTTCCTTCTTCCTTCTTCCTTCTTCCTTCTTCCTTCTTCCTTCTTCCTTCTTCCTTCTTCCTTCAACATCTATATGACGCAAATTCCTCATCCTGATTTATCTGAAATGACCGTGAATTGCGCTGTCATTACTGTTAGCGACACGCGCTCTGCCGAAACAGACAATAGTGGGTTGTTAATTAAAAAGTTGCTGAAAGATGCTGGTCATTCTGTTGTAGCTTACACAGTTATTAAGGATGATGCGGCGAAAATTATATTGCAAATGCAGGCTTTTTGTCAGCGCGAAGATGTGGACGCAATTGTTTTGAGTGGGGGGACTGGTATTTCTCCGCGAGATACGACTTATGATGTGATGGAGAGTTTGCTGGATAGGATTTTACCGGGATTTGGGGAGATTTTTCGGTTTTTGAGCTATCAAGAAATTGGTTCAAGGGCGATCGCATCTCGTGCTGTTGCTGGCGTTTATCAAGGCAAGTTAGTGTTTTCTCTTCCGGGTTCTAGCAATGCGGTGAAACTAGCTGTGGAGAAGCTAATTTTACCAGAGTTAGTTCATTTGGTCAAGCAGTTGCGTGGTGGGTGAGGGGTGAAGAAATCAGGACACGGCAGTGCCGTTTACCGACAAATAATCT
>JAYSVM010000066.1:0-20826 GCA_043718495.1 Oscillatoriales bacterium
GTGGCGAAGATATTTGGCGGGTCACTTCCTGAGAAAATAGCTCGATGCCTGGGATTTATTTCTAAAATACATTGCCTCTTTCTGAAATACGGAAAGGGGCTTTGTTGTTTTTCTTGCGGGTTTTTAACAAAGTACACTCAATCCCACATTCCGCTGAAATACCCACCGCATCGTCGGTTTATTTTTCAATTTCTTGACCTGGTTTCGCTGCTGGAATTGTTGGTTCTATTAATTCCCATTGCCATTCTGCCAGGTTACTGGAGTATGCTTTACTCATATAGCGATCCTAAATCATTTGTGAACGCTACCCATCATACAGCGGGAACCGCTGTAAATACCAATGTTCTCTCAGAAATCTTTTGCCTTGGAGCCAAATATCTTCTACAGGGTTTTGCTCAGGTGCATTAGGGGCAAATGATTCACATATTATTAACCATTCAGATTTTGCTAAATCTTGATTCACCTCATAGCAGATGACACTCATCAATCGTAGACACCACAAGTCTTCCAGCTTCTATCTCCGAGCTGTTTTCTTCGAGTATTCTCTCTTCTTTGTTTCTACAAATTCATCGTTTTTTTTGGGATTTTTTTTCTGGGTTTTCTTCCAGCTAATCTTGGCTTCATCAAGTAATGTTGCTGATACATTTAATATTTTTTGAATTTCCGAACCAGGTATGCCTTCAATCCACATCATTACTGCCAAAGCTCGTTTCAGTTTTCTAGGATCAGGGTTGCTATCTATAAAATCACTTAACTCTTGTAAATAACGAATCGTACATGATTCCACTACATTATGGTGTGCTTGCGTAAGTCCTGAATCAGTTAAAAAACTCGGTTTCCTTGGTTGGAGTGGGTTATTCCTGAAAATTACGAACCTTGGGCAAATTTACTTAGATTGTTTTGCCGCCATTTAGCATCGGCGCGCCTGTCTGTTTGCAATTCTAAGATGCGAATGCCGTTATTTGGGAGCAAACTTAATTTGTCTTTTAACTGCTCCCAATCGTCAATGATCTCGTGTTCCACGCTATAAGTTGCACACAACTGAGCAAAATTGATATGCTGCGGGGTGGCAAAAAATTCTTCAAATGGCGGGTCAAACTTGGCAACAGGCAACATTTCAAAGATTCCACCGCCGTTGTTATTAATTAAAATAATTGTCAAATGACCAACAAATTTATGTTTAATTAAAAAACCGTTCGTATCGTGCAAAAGAGCTAAATCTCCTGTTAATAGGATACTGCTTTGATTGTGGTGTGTAACTCCCATAGCTGTTGATAATGTGCCGTCTATGCCGTTAGCGCCACGATTGAAAAAAGGTTTTATTTCTAAGTTATTCGGCTTCCAGAAAAACTCTACATCTCTGACGGGCATACTGTTAGAAATAAATATCGGTGTTCCTGCTGGCAAATTCTGGGAAAGCAGCCAAGAAACCTTGGGTTCGATGATTTTGTTAATGGCTGATAATTTTTGGTCTATTGTTTGCCTGACTTGGGTTTCTGTGTTGTGCCAAAGTTGAAGGTATTCGTTGGACTTAGAGTTTCGATCCATCCCTAACCCCCTCTTAAGAAGGGGGGGGACTTGAGTTAATAGAGTTGCGAGATTTTCTGGAGAGGTTCGCAGGTGAATTGTTTTGCCGTGTAGGGGATCGAGGTTGTGATGACTGGGGTCGATAATATATCGTTTTGGTTGGGTTTTGTCTATCCAGTTTCGCAGTTCTTTACTTGTGGGTAAGTCTCCGATTTGAATGGCTATTTCTGGGGTTAATTTATGTGCTAATCCACGGTTTCGTAGGATTAAATCATAGGTGGAAATTAGATGGGGGTTGAGTTTGGCGTAGTTTCTGAGTGGGGATAGTCCTTCTGCTAAAACTGGCCAGTTTAATAATTTTGACATTTGGGCGATCGCACTGCAATACTTCTCTGGAAATTGAGGCTGTGCAACACCCGCAATAATTATCCCTTTGCTGCATTCTTGCCATTTTTGGATTGTGGAATAAATAACTTGTATTGTGGAACGGGCATCTTGCCCATCTCTTGAAATTGGCAAGCAAGATGCCTGCCCTACAATAGAAGTTTCTCCTATAATAATCGGTTCTAATCCTGCAAAGAAATCTTCCATATCAAATTCTGTTTCTAAAGCTTCTACAGCAATATCTGAAATGGGTACAAGTGGATCGCGAAAGGGGACATTGAGGTGGACGGGGCCGGGAGTGGGAAATTGTGATCGATCCCAAGCATAGATTATTGTCTGTCGCAAATAGCCTAACATTGCTATTTCCGCAGAAGGTATTGCTAATTCGACTTGCCAGTTTGGATAATTGCCATAGATTTTCATTTGGTCAATCGCTTGTCCGGCGTGGCAATCTCGCAGTTCTGGAGGTCGATCGGCTGTGAATATTAGCAGCGGAATTCGACTTTCTCTGGCTTCTATTATAGCAGGATAAAAGTTGGCGGCGGCGGTTCCCGATGTGCAAATTAGTGCTGTTGGTAAATGGAGTTTTTTGGCAATTCCTAAAGCAAAAAAGCTGGCTGAACGTTCGTCGAGAATGGGAATAGTTTCTATTTTGTTGTTCTGGGCAAATGCTATTGTTAATGGTGCCGATCGCGAACCGGGACAAATGACGGCGGTAGTTAATCCCAGACGCTGCAATGTTTCTGCTAATATTGAAGCCCAGAGGGTGTTTGTGTTGTGGAAATCTATTGGCATTGCTAAATTTGAGTAACTCAACTCTGTATTGTGCTAAGATATTATACCCAAATAATTGTCAGGATACATTTTTATGATTCTTGAGGCGGTTGTGCTTAATGTTAAAGCGGGCTGTGAGGGTGATTTTGAGATGGCTTTTAGAGAAGCTTCTAGTCTGATCGCATCTATAGATGGATATTTATCTCACGAACTTCATCGCTGCACAGAAGTTCAAGGAAAATATCTATTATTGGTGAGATGGGAAAATTTAGAAGCTCATACAATTAGATTTAGGATATCTCCTGAATATCAAGAGTGGAAAAGAATCCTTCACCATTTTTACGATCCTTTTCCCATTGTAGAACATTTTGAGGAGGTTAAAATTAATTAACATGACTTACGCACTCCAACCTTCACAAACCTGGTTTTTACTGAATATTCGGGGTGCAACACATTTTTTCGTAAAAACCCTGGTTTCTGGGCTGCCATTATATTAGCTCAACTAAACCAAAGCATTTAGAAGTGGTTGTAATTTGAGCTGAATTTCTGCTAGTTCCTTTTCCGGTTCCGAACCGGCCACAATACCGTTACCAGCATAGAGTATAGCCCGATCGCCATCGATTAATGCCGATCGAATGCCGACGGCAAATTCTCCATTACCACGGGCATCTATCCAGCCGATGGGTGCTGCGTATAAAGAGCGATCGCAGGTTTCGCAGCGACGAATTTGCTCTAAGGCGATATCTCTCGGTACACCCGCCACCGCTGGGGTTGGATGCAGTTGGGCTAAAATGTTTAATAAATGAATATCCGCCGGAATTTGAGCAGTTATGGGTGTCCACAAATGCTGAATGTTTGATAGTTGCAGCAGTCTGGGAAGTGGGGGGAAATTCGGATTTATACCGAGTTTAGAAAGGCGATCGACTATAAAATCAATCACAACTTGATGTTCTCTAATATCTTTTTCACTGTTCAATAAACCTTTCGCTAAATTGGCATCTTCTGCTTCCGTTTTTCCTCTTGGTGCTGAACCAGCTAAAGCATCTGTTGATAATTGATTATTGTGAATGCTAATTAAGCGTTCGGGACTGGCACCAATAAAGTTTTGACCTTTACCGTTGCTGGTTAAAAATATATAACAACCTGGATAACTGAACCGCAAGTTGTTCAATGAATCGATGACACTAAAACTGGTTTGAGAAAGCACATTTATGGCTTGGGATAAAACAATCTTACTAAAATATTTAGACTCGATCAATTCTAACGCGGACTTGACAGATGTTTTAAATTGATTGGCATCATTTATAGGTATTTGCTTGAAAGATATCGAATTATTGATATGATTAGTTAATTTAGGATATTTCCGAGATACAATTATATCAAAAGTTTGCCAAATATTTTCACCAATGTTTTCAACGTTGATATCTTTTTCTATCAGGGCATTCGCGACGAGGATGCAGCTATCTTGTTGTCGAGAAATCTGCCATTTTGGTAAAAATATGGTGGCGGGCGGAAAGTAAGAATTCTCGTAGATGTTCTCATCAAAAAAAGAAAAGCTACAAAAAAAGTGAGGCCCGCTAAATGCCAATCGTTCTGCACCAATGGTAATTGTACTGGCAAGTGTTGAACGAATAAAGTTTTGAGCGGCAGCAAATCGATCGGTTCCTGCTACTGTGAGATGGATTGCCGAATCAAGGGCGGCAATTGCAAAACTTTTGCCTGGAAGGGATTCTCTTTTTTCAAAGTAAAAGTGCCGCTGACAAGGTTCGGAAATCTCTTGCAGTACAGCTAGCGGATCGAGGGGGTAAATCTCCTGAGAAATACTAACTATTTTTGTTTGATATTTGTCAGTTAAAGACTGCTGGCAATCTAACAGAAACTGATGCAGTTGATTGCGGTCTTGCAAAAGATTAGCGTGGTGCGGTATTACTATCATGAAATCGAGAATAGCAGATTTGTCAGAAAGAGTGCGGATTGATCCGGCTAGAACCTCTATTTCGATCTAAGCACGGGAGGGCGATCACCAAACATCCGCTTTGGCGTTTTCCTCTCTGTTTGGGCCCGCGTTGGCAAAAAAACCGAGGAGAGGGCAATCTAGCGAAACATTTAGACACAAAACTTTAATATTGATCGGCTGAATTTCGCATTCAGTCGATATCCCGCCGCAGAGGTTTGCAGACGGGCGAATTGCGCTGTTTGAGTACCCCCACAGCCCCTGAATGGGTGTCCCCCGCACACTGAATGTGATCGAGAGTAGACTTTCTTTACCAATAAAATTGTAAAATTACTAGGCTGCTATCAGTTGAGTCACGTTTGTATAATGACAACAAAGTTAATTGAACGTCCAAATAGTAAACTGTGGCTAGCGGCAATCAAGCCACCCATGTACAGCGTTGCCGTGATTCCCATTTCGGTAGGAACTGTCATTGCTTTTGCCGAAAGTCAAACGATTAATTTATCAATCTTTTCGACTTTTTTAATGTCAGCCATTTTAATTATAGCATGGTTGAATCTCACTAATGATGTATTTGACTCGGAAACAGGCATAGATAAAAACAAAGCACATTCCTTGGTTAATCTAACCGGAAATAAAGCTTTAATTTTCTGGCTTGCCAACCTGTTTTTAGCTGTTGGAGTATCGGGAATCTGCGCCCTAAGTTGGTGGCAACAAGACCCAACAGTGATTTTGCTTGTAATTTTGTGTTGCGCCCTTGGCTACACCTATCAGGGGCCACCTTTTCGTCTTGGCTATCAGGGTTTAGGGGAGTTTATCTGCTTTTTCACATTCGGCCCCCTAGCACTCGCTGCGGCTTATTACAGTCAAACTCAAACTTGGTCTGCCACAAATTTTGCAGCTTCGATTATCGTGGGAATTACTACGAGTATTATCTTATTTTGTTCGCACTTTCATCAAATTGCGGATGATTTAGCCGCGGGTAAAAAGTCACCAATTGTTCGGCTGGGTACAAAGAAAGGTGCTGAGTTGTTGCAGTGGTTATGCGGTAGCATTTATGCTTTGACTGTGCTGTTTGTGGCGTTGCGAATGTTCCCGATTTGGACGCTGTTAATTTTTGGGAGTGTGTTTTTTGCGATCGACCTTTGCCGCCATGTCACAAACCATCACGACAAACCCACACAAGTCAGCAACTCTAAGTTTATCGCAGTTACCTTGCATTTTTCGAGCGGTTTGCTGCTGGCATTGGGGTTTGCTTTGTTAGCCATCTCAAGGTAATTACCGAGCTTGATCTATAAGGCTTGAGAAAGATGACAGTAAGGTGTCCCTACCCCAAAATCCTATTGTAGGGACACGGCAATCACCTTGACAGGACTATCCCAAAAAACCCTACCTCAAAAACAACTTATAAGCCGGATTCTGACTCTCGTCCCCATATTGATAACCCAGCGTATCCAAAAAAGCCTGCCACTCCTTCATCTCATCCGGTGGTACTTGAATTCCCACCACAATTCGCCCGTAATCAGCCCCATTATTCCGATAGTGAAAAACGCTGATATTCCAGTTAGGACTCATTGAACCGACAAACTTCATTAACGCACCCGGACGTTCGGGAAATTCAAAGCGATAAAACAACTCATGATCTGCTAGCATCGAACGGCCGCCCACCATGTGCCGCAAGTGCAATTTTGTTAATTCATCATCAGTTAAATCCAAAGTTTTGAAGCCACAATCCTCAAAACTCGCGGCTATTTTCACCGCATCCGCACGATTTTGAATTTGGACACCGATAAAAATATGTGCCTCTTTATCATCCGCAATTCGATAGCTAAATTCAGTTAAATTGCGTTTCCCCAGACACTCACAAAACCTGCGAAGACTTCCCGGCTGTTCGGGAATTGTGACGGCAAAAATGGCCTCGCGGCGTTCGCCAAACTCCGCTCTTTCTGCGACAAACCGCAGGCGATCGAAATTCATGTTTGCACCGCAAGCAACCGCAATTAAGGTTTCTCCTGCGATTTGTTCCCGTTCCACGTAAGCTTTCGCACCTGCGATTGCTAATGCACCAGCCGGTTCTAAGATCGATCGCGTATCCTCAAAAACATCCTTAATCGCCGCACAAATATCATCCGTATCCACCAAAATAATCTCATCCACATATTGCTGGCAAAGTCGAAAAGTTTCTTCTCCCACTTCCCGTACCGCCACGCCATCGGCAAATAAACCAACCTGCGACAAACGCACCCGTTTCCCTGCTTTCAAAGACTGATTCATCGCATCCGAATCTACAGGTTCAACACCAATAATTTTAATTTCTGGCCGCAACCGTTTCACATAAGCCCCAATTCCTGAAATCAATCCACCGCCGCCAATTGCCACAAAAATTGCATGAATTGGTTTTTGATGTTGTCGCAGAATTTCCATGCCGATCGTCCCCTGTCCCGCAATCACATGGGGGTCATCAAAAGGGTGAACAAAAGTCATGCCTGTTTCCGCCTCTAATTGGCGTGCAAAAGCGTGAGCATCATCGTAAGTATCCCCATGCAAAACCACCTCTCCACCACGGGCTATGACCGCATTAACCTTGACCTGGGGCGTAGTTACAGGCATGACTATGACCGCGCGAGTTCCGAGGTGACGAGCTGCGAGGGCGACTCCTTGGGCGTGATTTCCGGCAGAAGCTGCGATCGCACCTTTTGCTAATAACTCCGGCGAAAGTTGCGCCATTTTGTTATATGCACCGCGCAGTTTGAACGAAAACACAGACTGCATATCCTCTCGCTTCAGCAGCAGTTGATTGCTGAGTCGCGCTGATAGATTGGGGGCGGCTTCTAGGGGAGTTTCTTGGGCGACATCGTAGACGCGGGCAGTCAGGATTTGTACTAGGTAATCGCAAAGCATGGGCTGGGGGCTTGGTAGATGCGGGATGGTTGGATTATTGTACGGTATTTGTGCGTTACCGCAGCCCTCGAAGAGGATCGCACTTCGATAATAATTTTATCTTGCTGTTTGCTGCACGATAAATACCTGAGAGATTTATATCCCCAACTTATTTAAAAAATCGGGGATTTAAACTCACAATACCACCGTTTCAAACTAGGAATATTATATCTAATCTGGCCGTGCAAATCCCGTTCTAGGGTCGCTAATAAACAACCCTAAAACTAACGATTCCATAACCGTATCCCAGACAGGAGTCAAACGCTCTGCATCATCAACCCAGTAATCAAAAGTAATCAGACACTGAACATTAGAACCCAATCCAACACAGATTCGCGAATAAGCTTCCCGTTGTTCTGGAGGGTCGATAAATTTGAATTGAGTCCATACAATCCGGGCAGTTTGCCGCTTCAGTTGGATAATTTCTCCCATATCGAACGGATTTCGACTATCCTCTTCTGCTACTTGCTTCAATAGCGGAGCCAATGGGAAATCTGCCCAGTTTCCAGGCGGAAGTAAATTAAAAGAAACTTCTAAACCACAATCATCATCCGGCGGTTTTTTGTCAGTAAACCGGAACGACTTTGTATCCGGTTCAAAATGCCAATCATCGGGGACATCAAAACGGACTGCTCCTCTTCCGGCGACAAAGATGCGAGTACCCGGTTTTGATTTCCAGTTATGGTTATCTTTGAGCTCTAGGGTTTCCTTGAGCCACTCTTGCTTTTTGCGCTTAGACATAAACAGAATGTGAAACTGTTGCTAAGGTTTAGTTTTAGACGTTAAAGTACATTTTAACTCTCAAAGTGGTTGGCGATCGATTTTCGTGCAATTTACAAATCTTTATTTTTTACTTGAGGAATCACATACCTAATGCCTCCTTTGTGTCCAGTCGCATCACCTCGGTAGCGTGGGATAATATGAATAGCAGCATGACTTCGACTTTGCCCCGCATCTTTATTAATATTTATCCCCACATTAAAACCATCAGGCTGATACTCTTTAGTTAAAATCTTTTGAACTTGATTCGCCATAAACCAACAAGCTGATTGTTCTCGAAATGGTAGTTCAAAATAGTTAGCAACATGACGCTTCGGAATAATTAGGACATGACCTTTGCTGGCAGGATAAGCATCAAGTATAGCATAAGCTGTTGCTGATTCAGTTATTAAAATTAAATATTTATGCGGATTGCAAAATATACAATTGTTAGATGAATTTCGTTGATGATTATAATGGACATATTCGTAGATTTCACAATACTCATCGGAGTGCGCCGACTTAAATGGAAGTTTGACAATACACTGATAGGTAGGTTTTTTGTGAACATAATGTTCTCGAAATCCTTCTTTTTTAAGATCTCTCCTTACAGCAAAATATGCTTTACCTCCCGGTTTCAATAGGTGTGACACTTCCATCAGCACATTCGCTTGTTCTTCGGGAAACAAAACATTCAAAACATAAAAACAAATGATTGTATCGAATTTGCGATCGGGATACTCCGAGAAATAATAGGGGTCATAACCTTCAACATCAAAGCCTTTTTGGTGCAATAATTTTACATCGTTGCCAAAGCCGCACCCAAAGTCTAAAACTTTACCTTTTAGCAGATTTTTATCTAATAATTGTTTTGCTGGAAATGACAAGTTAATTCTTTCAATTGCCGTCAAGTGACTAAATTTATTGTGCTGCTTTTTCATGGTAGCATAAATTTTATTTTATGAGTTATATTATAGATTATGTTTACCAATTATTAAAATGAATTTTTGTAGCGACAATGCAACGGGAGTTTCGCCGGAAATTATGGCTGCGATTGCATCTGCTAATTTCGGTGCTGTTTTTTCTTATGGAGATGATGAATATACGCAACGTTTGCAAGTTAAGTTTTCGGAATTGTTCGAGACATCGGTGACTGTCTTTCCTGTAGCAACTGGTTCGGCTGCTAATGCTCTCGCGCTGGCGGTAATGACTCCTCCTTATGGTGCTATTTATTGTCATAGGGAATCTCATATTAATCTTGATGAATGTGGCGCGCCGGAGTTTTTTACGGGCGGTGCAAAGTTGGTGATGCTAACAGGAAATAATGCTAAAATTGAGGCAAATATTTTAGATAAAACCATCGAAAAAGCTGGTGCAGGTGTTGTCCATCATGTACAGCCGGCCGCTGTTAGTATCACTCAAGCAACGGAAGCTGGAACTATCTACAATCCTGCGGAAATTTCGCATATTTCGGAAGTTGTTCGCCGCCACAATTTACACCTGCATATGGATGGAGCTCGTTTTGCTAATGCAGTCGCTAGTCTGGGCTGTTCTCCTGCGGATTTGACTTGGCGGGCTGGTGTCGATATTCTATCGTTTGGAGCGACTAAAAACGGTGCAATGGCTGCGGAAGCTGTGGTCTTTTTTGATCAAAAATTAGCACATACTTTTCCTTTTTACCGCAAACGTAGCGGGCATCTATTCTCAAAAATGCGGTTTTTGTCGGCGCAGTTGGAAGCTTACATTACTGATAATTTATGGCTGAGAAATGCGACTCATGCAAATCAGATGGCTGCTAAGTTGGCGCAAGGGTTGGCTGGTGTTCAGGGATTAATTTTTTGTCATCCCGTCGAAGCCAATGAAATTTTTATGCAACTTCCAGAATCTGTAATTGCTGCGGTTTTAGCTGAAGGATTTCAATTTTATCGCTGGGATAGTGAAGCTGGATGTACTGTGAGAATTGTGACTGCTTTCAATACTCAGGAAGCCGATGTAATTGCTTTGGTGGAAGCTGTTAAACGCTATTATTCATCCTATTTTAGATTTTAGATTTTAGAGTGAAGAATTACTCCGGCGAATAAATCCGGGGCGGGTTTTAGAGATTGTTTGTTATTGGCAATTATTTTTGGTGGAACCCGCCCCTTGTATCTTAAAAGAGTGAGTCAGAAACAGGCGGTTCAACTTTAGTTAGTTCCGGTTCAACTGCTGCGAGATGCTCTTCTAAAAGGGCAAGATTTCTCATGTTAGATTTATAAAATGCATCGAAGATATCTCCGACCAAAGGTACTGAGCCAATCACTGCTTCTAGACTAATATGATAAATCATTTTGCCTAAAGTTTTTGGGGGGATATTGAATCGAGTTGCTAAATAAATAAGGTAGGCGGAAAATGCGGTATCTACGATGTCGCCAGCACCGGGTACTAAACCGATAATCGGATCTAAACCGATGCGAAATTTGGTACCAGGGATCGTGAAAGCACTATCCATGAGGCGGCTGAATTTACGGATGCGGTTGAGGGTGGCAAGACGCTCTATGTTGTTCATGTTAGTATTTATTAGTTATGACCAAGTTTTTGATTCCCCATTCGTGCATAGCATTAATAATCGGTTTGAGACTTTCTCCTAGAGGTGTTAGCGAATATTCAACTTTTGGCGGAACTTGCAAGTAAACTTCCCGATGCACAATTTCGTCTGATTCCATCTCCCGCAATTGCTGTGTCAGCATTTTCTGAGTAATCCCGTTTACAGCTCGTTGCAGCTCGTTAAAACGCTTCACTCCTGGAAATAGCTCCCGGAGAATCAAGACTTTCCAGCGCCCGCCAATTACCTCTAGAGTTCGTTCTACAGGGCAATTTGCCCGATCGCCTTTTACTGTAACTTGCATAGTATCTTTTTGGTAACTACCGCACTTTGAAGTGCGTACTTCCCATAATAGCTTTACTCGGTCTAAACTTGAAATATACCAGAAACACCCAGATAGATTTCGCTGAGGATTCAGAAAATGATTGCCATTCGCAAAAGTGCCGCCAGAGGACACGCAAATCACGGTTGGTTGGACAGTTATCACACATTTTCTTTTGCCAATTATTACGACCCAAATTATATGAGCTTTCGCTCTTTGCGGGTAATCAATGAGGATATCATTAACCCAGGCAAAGGTTTTGGCACTCATGGACATCAGGACATGGAAATTATTACTTATGTACTAGAAGGAGCTTTAGAACATAAGGATAGTTTAGGTACTGGCGCAGTAATTAAACCCGGTGAAGTGCAGCGGATGAGTGCAGGTACAGGTATCCAGCACAGCGAGTTCAATCAATCGCAAACTGACCAGGTTCATTTGCTGCAAATCTGGCTGTTGCCCGATACAAATGGGTTGTCACCAAGTTATGAACAGCGAGATTTTCCAGTAGCAGAAAGACATGGGAATTTGCGGTTAGTGGCAGCGCGAGATGCTAGAAATGGTGCTGTGAGAATTCATCAAGATGTGGATTTGTATGCGGCTATTTTGGATAAAAGTTCGCGAGTTGCTCATGCTTTAGATTCAAATCGGCATGGTTGGGTGCAAGTAGCGCGAGGCTCAGTTTTACTCAATGGTTTGGCTTTGGAAAATGGCGATGGGGCGGCGGTTAGCGATGAGTCTGAGTTGGTAATTGAAGCGACGGAAGATGCTGAAATTTTGCTGTTTGATTTGGTATAAGTAGGACTTACGGGGGCCTAGAAACCGGGTTTTTTACCAAATCTCTGGCTGCAATGAAGTATTTTCGTAAAAAAACCCGGTTTCTTTGGTTGGAGTCGATAAGTCTTGATATGTTAAGTTGAAAAAAAAATGAATTACAGCAGAACAATCCCGGCTATTTTGAGTGCTACGATCGCACTTAGCACCATCTCTCTTCTCCCCTTCACCTCACCTCAAATCGTCCTAGCCTTAACCGCCGACCAAGTTAAAACCGTTGTTAAGGCTGTCACCGTCCGCATAGAAGGGCCAAAGGGCGGTTCTGGGGTAATTTTAGAAAAAAAAGGTAACACTTACTATATCCTCACCAACTGGCACGTTGTAGATCAGGCTGGTGACTATCGCGTCATCACTCCCGACGGCAAATCTCACTCTGTGTACTATAGTTTGATCCGCCGATCGCCCGGAATGGATTTAGCAGTTGTCCCCTTCAGCAGCCCCGAAAGCTATCCCCTCGCTCAATTAGCCAATTCCCCAGCAACTGCGGGAAAAAAGGCGATTGTCGCGGGCTGGCCCATATCTGGCGGCTCCCTCAGACAACCGATTTTCCTTGCCACAGAAGGCTTAGTAACCGGCCGCCAGACTGCCTGGAACGGCTATACATTGGTATACAATAACTTAGTGAGAGCGGGCATGAGTGGTGGCCCAGTGCTCGACGATGCGGGACGATTGATCGCAATTAATGGCATTGTCAAACTTGAGAATAATTCTGATAAAATCGTGTCTGCTGGGATAGAAATCAATACTTTTCTGAAATGGCGCTCAACTGTTTCGCTGCCGATAGTACCTGAATCTCCCACTGCCAAAACTCCCTCAAATCCCGTTAATAATTCGCCCCGCAAGCCTGCAAGTGCGATCGTCTTTGCTACTACCAATACCCTCAAAGCGCCTTCAGGAGTAGTCAATTCAGTTTCTCTCGGTTCTGCCTATTTTGCGACAGGAAATAGTAACGGTACTATCTCTGTTTGGAATTTACCGGGCGGAGAATTAAAAACTACACTGCGAGGACATACGGAATCAGTAAATGCAGTGGCTATGAGTCCAGACGGCAAGGTTTTGGCTAGCGGTAGCGACGACAAAACCATCAAGATTTGGAACTTAGAAACTGGCGCAGTTTTACACACTTTGAGCGGGCATACCAATGCTATTTCAACCATTGAGATTAGTCCAGATGGTGAATTTGTAGCTAGTGGTAGTTGGGACAAAAGTATTAAGGTTTGGAATGGGAAAACGGGGGAGTTGCTACAAACTTTGACAGGGCATTCTGGATTGGTGAATACTGTTGCGATAAGTCCCGATAGTAAAGTTTTAGCTAGCGGTAGCAAAGACGGCTCGATTAGGTTGTGGAATTTAGCTAATGGTCAAGGAATTCGCACAATTAGTGGCAAGAATTTGTCGGTTTTGTCGGTAGCTTTTAGCCCGGATGGTAAGAGTTTGGCTGCGGGAAATAGCAACGGCACTGTTGGCTTGTGGAATACGGTCAACGGGCAGTTAATTCGGCGTTTGAGCGGGCATACGGATGGGGTTTGGTCGGTGGCTTTCAGTCGTGATAGTAGTATAGTGGTTAGTGGCAGTTGGGATAAAAGTGTCAGATTGTGGGATTTGCGATCGGGTGATTTAAGAGGCACTTTGAGCGGGCATTCTGGCTATGTTAGTGCTGTGGCGATTAGCGGGGATGGGAAGACGATTGTGAGTGCTGGTTGGTTGGGGGAGATTAAGATTTGGAAACGGGGGAGTTGAGATGTTTTTGAACGAACTGGTTCCCGAAGCGTAGGGTAAAATGCGAAGGAAAATCCGAGAGAAACTGATATGATCTTGAGGAATCTGAGGTTGTGAAATTTATGAATTGACTTTCAGATAGTTTTGTTGAATAATTATAAACTATTCAAATAACAAAATTTAGGAAAAAGATATGAATACTGATTTTTGTAATCGCACTGGCTGGCAATTTTGGATCGATCGCGGTGGCACTTTTACTGATATTGTTGCTAAATGCCCTGATGGTAAATTAGTGATTCACAAGTTGTTGTCGGAAAATCCCGATCGCTACACAGACGCAGCAGTTCAAGGAATTCGAGATATTTTGGGAATTACTGCCGGCGAATCGATACCCGCAGCCCAAATTGAAGCGATTAAAATGGGGACGACGGTGGCGACAAATGCTTTACTGGAACGTAAGGGCGATCGCACAATTCTGCTAATTACTAAGGGTTTCCGTGACGCGCTGAGAATTGGTTATCAAAACCGCCCGAATATCTTTGCCCGCCACATTGTTTTGCCGGAAATGTTGTACGATCGAGTGATCGAAGTTACTGAACGCTACAGCGCCCAAGGTGAAGAGTTAATTGCTGTCGATCGCAAATTCATCCCATTTTTGCAGCAAGCCTATGATGAGGGAATTCGCAGTTGTGCGATCGTCTTTATGCACGGCTATCGCTACTCGGAACACGAGCAACAAGTTGCTGAAATAGCAAAGGAAATTGGCTTTACCCAAATATCAGTATCTCACGAAGTCAGTCCGCTGATGAAATTAATTTTTCGTGGAGATACGACAGTTGTCGATGCTTATTTATCTCCAATTTTACGCCGCTACGTCGAACAAATAACCAATGAATTATCTGTAGGGGCGGTGCCCCCGTGCCCGCCCTCCTCCTCCCCGTGCCCGCCCCCTCGCGATTCCGCAATTCCCAATTCCCAATTCCCAATTCCCAATTCCCTAAATTAATGTTCATGCAGTCGAATGGCGGATTAGTAGATGCGGCACAATTTCAAGGAAAAAACAGTATTTTATCCGGCCCGGCTGGAGGAATTGTCGGCGCAGTTAAAACCAGTAAAATTGCAGGTTTTGACAAAATTATTACCTTTGATATGGGTGGAACTTCGACGGATGTTGCCCATTTTAATGGCGAATACGAACGGGAATTTGAGACAGAAATTGCTGGTGTCAGATTGCGATCGCCTGTCATGGCAATTCACACTGTAGCAGCCGGTGGCGGTTCAATTGTATTTTTTGATGGGGCACGCTATCGCGTCGGGCCAGAGTCTGCGGGGGCGAATCCTGGGCCTGCTTGCTATCGGAATGGTGGGCCTTTGACGGTGACTGATTGCAATGTGATGTTGGGGAAAATTCAGCCTGATTTTTTCCCGAAAGTGTTTGGATTGAATGGAGATTTGCCGATCGCCTCTGATGTAGTCAAGCAACAATTTGTCCAATTAGCGGGGGAAATTGGGGGCGACAGGACGGCTGAACAGGTTGCGGAGGGGTTTTTGGCGATCGCCGTGGAAAAGATGGCTAATGCGGTGAAAAAAATCTCACTTCAGCGCGGTTACGATGTTTCGGAGTATACACTGTGCTGTTTCGGCGGTGCGGGCGGACAACACGCTTGTGCGATCGCCGATGCTTTGGGCATGAAACGGGTATTTATTCACCCTTACGCAGGGGTGTTATCCGCTTACGGTATGGGTTTGGCTGATGTGCGGGTAATGCGCGAAAGTGCGATCGAGCAACAATTAAGTCTCGAATTAATTACTGATTTGCATCATATTTTAGCACAATTAGAGGCTGAGGGAAAAAGGGAATTGAACCGCAGAGGCGCAGAGAGTGCTGAGGATGATCCAGAGGTTTTAATTATTAGGAAACTGCACTTAAAATATCAGGGAAGCGATTCAGTTTTGGCAGTAAATTTTGATGCAAAAATTGAAGTAATCCAGGCTGATTTTGAAGCAGCACATCGACAGCGTTATAGTTTTATCATGCCAGAAAAAGTTCTAGTTGTCGAAGCAGTTTCGGTGGAAATTGTAGAAACAATGGATGTGCCGGAAATATCCACAATTTCCTTTGATTGTGGCACAGGCATCTTGCCTGTGCAAACAATTGACAGCGTACCAATGTATCTTGCTGGTGAGTGGCGGGAAACGCCTGTTTATTGGAGAGAGGATTTGCGATCGCACGACTGCATTACAGGCCCAGCCTTGATTGTGGAAGCCACGGGAACAAATGTTATTGAACCGGGATGGTTCGCGGAATTAACGGCAAACAACGACTTAATCTTACATCGCAAGTCTGTACAGGCGATCGCAGATAATCCCTGTTTATCTACGGTTGAAGTAGATCCTGTGTTGCTGGAAATATTTAATAATCTGTTTCGTGCGATCGCGGAACAAATGGGTATCACTTTACAAAACACAAGTTCTTCTGTTAATATCAAAGAGCGCCTCGATTTTTCCTGTGCCATCTTCGACCAAAACGGTCAATTAGTAGCCAACGCACCGCACATTCCCGTGCATCTCGGCTCCATGAGCGAAAGTATATCAGCTTTGATTTCAGCAAAAGCTGCTATGATTAAACCGGGAGATGTTTATGTGTCTAATAATCCCTACAACGGCGGCACGCATTTACCAGATATCACCGTTATTACCCCAGTATTTGATCATACTAATTCTCTGGTTTTATTTTATGTAGCCTCGCGCGGACATCATGCCGATATTGGCGGCATCACTCCCGGTTCCATGCCTCCAAATAGCACAATCGTAACTCAGGAAGGCGTACTGCTGGATAATTTCCAGCTAGTAAGTCAGGGAAAATTCCAAGAAACAGAATTACTAGAACTTCTCAACATTGGTGAATATCCTGTCCGCAATCCCGCACAAAACCTAGCGGATTTGCAAGCACAAATTGCCGCTAACCAGCGCGGCGCCGAAGAACTTCTCAAGATGGTTGAACATTACAACTTGGAAATAGTACAAGCTTATATGGGTTTCGTACAAGACAATGCAGAGGAGTCGGTACGCAGAGTAATTGATGTTTTACAGGATGGCGAATTTACTTATCCGATGGATAGTGGCGGACAGATTAAAGTAGCCATTACTATTGACAAATCTACCCGCAGTGCCAAAATAGATTTTACTGGCACTTCTCCTCAACAAACCAACAATTTCAATGCTCCAGCAGCAGTTTGTAAAGCCGCTGTTTTGTATGTTTTCCGCACCTTAGTAGATGACGATATTCCTCTGAATGCAGGCTGTTTGAAACCTCTCGAAATTATCAATCCCGAAGGCTGTATGCTCAATCCTTGCTATCCAGCAGCGGTAGTTGCAGGAAATGTGGAAACTTCGCAAAATATTACCGATGCTTTGTATTGTGCGTTGGGAGTCATGGCGGCTTCCCAGGGAACTATGAATAATTTTACCTTTGGAAATCAGCGTTATCAATATTATGAAACTATTTGTGGTGGTTCGGGTGCGGGTGCAAATTTTGATGGCACGGATGCGGTACAAACTCACATGACAAATTCGCGTTTAACCGATCCTGAAGTGTTGGAATGGCGGTTTCCGGTGTTGTTAGAAAGTTTTGCAATTCGGGCTAATAGCGGCGGTAATGGATGTCATCGCGGGGGGAATGGAGTTGTGCGGCGAGTGCGGTTTTTGGAGGCGATGACAGCGGGGATTTTATCAGGGAGGCGGGTGATTTCTCCTTGCGGTTTAAATGGGGGAGAAAATGGTGTTTTGGGACGGAATTATGTTGAAAGATTAGATGGAAAAGTTGAGGATTTGGGGAGTACGGCGACTGTGGAAATGCAGGCTGGGGATGTTTTTGTAATTGAAACACCGGGGGGCGGAGGTTATGGTAGTATTGTAGCAACAGTAAAATGAAATAAAGTCTAGAGGTAATAGTCATGGCTGACAATTCTTTTTTTGATGAGTCCAGAGATAATTCTTTAGTTAAATCAGAAATAGTTGCTAAATACTTTTGGGCTTGGGCTAAAATCATGATAAGCAAAATAAAAGAACATAACAAAACAAACCAACAAAAAAAACGCACCGAAATTGCATATGTCGATTTATTTTCTGGGCCAGGTAGCTATCAAGACGGTTCTAAGTCTACTCCATTACTTATCTTGGAAAGTGCTATTGCTGATCCAGATATGTCAGAAATGTTAGTAACGCTGTTTAATGATAAAGACTCAAATAATACTGGCTCTCTCCAACAAGCTATAGCATCCATCCCCGACATACATAGATTAAGACATGAACCAATAGTTTTAAATAAGGAGGTTGGAGAAGAAATTTCCCAAGCTATTCAACAAATTAATAATAATGTTCCTACACTTTATTTTATTGACCCTTGGGGTTACAAAGGGTTGTCGCTAAAACTGATTGGCTCTCTCATTAAAGGTTGGGGTTGTGATTGTATATTTTTCTTTAATTATAACAGAATTAATCCGGGGTTAAATAACCCAAAGGTAAAGGAACACATGAACTCTCTCTTTGGTCAAGAGCGAGTAAATGTCCTTCAGACAGAACTCAAACCAATGTCCGCTGAACAAAGAGAGTTAACGATTGTTAATGCTATTTGTAAAGCTTTACAAGAAGTAGGAGGCTCGCACGTTCAGGACTTTTGTTTTAAAAATGCTACCGGTAATCGTACTAGCCATTATCTGATATTTGTATCTAAAAATCAGCTCGGTCATTCGATTATCAAAGATATTATGGGTCGAAAAAGCTCTATTTTTGACCAAGGTGTACCGTCTTTTGAATACAATCCTGCGCCTGCAATACAGCTTTCACTATTTGATATTAAACCACCTGATGAACTAGAAAATATGCTACTTGATGAATTTTCTAGAAAAACTCTGACGATGCTAGAAGTTTACAACCAACACCACGTTGGCAAACGTTACATTAAGAAAAATTACAAACAAGCTCTTTTGAAACTAGAGGCTGAAGGTAAAATCAGAACAAATCCATCTAAACGAACAGAAAACACATTCGGAGACAGCGTAGAAATCACATTTTTACCAAAGTAGTAGTAGCTTTTTTCATTGAAGTGTGACTTATTTTTAAACTGTAGTCATTGAATTGTTTTTGGTGTTTCTCCCATGCTTCGGGCATCTCATCCCAAATTTTATCATCCAACAGTCTCCCAGCAGCTTTAGGTGTTCTACCTCCCCATTGCTTGAAGAAAAATGCGACTCCAGCATCCTGACATTGATCCCGAATACTTTGTGCCCATTCTTCCTGCATCGGACGGTGTTTTTGCCCCGACTCTCCCCCAACTATTACCCAGTGAATGTCTGTTAAATCAAGTTGCAAAGGCCCTAAAAGTGGTTCGCAGGATAAAAAGCGTATCTTTGCATTGACTTGTCGTAAATAATCTACACGATGAACATAATGTTGATTTTCAACAGACACCCCCATCCAAATATTATCAGACCAATCAAGTTGAGGGGCTAACTCTAGTAAACGTTCATGTCGCTTGGTCAAGATTTGATAAATGTGATGAGGAGTTTCACGCATTACCTCAAAGACTTGTTTTAGAAATTCAAGAGAAACATCTTCATGGAACAAATCGCTCATTGAGTTAACAAAAATGCGACTCGGCTTTCGCCAACTCTTAGGTTCGTTCAAACGTTTTGGATATTCCGTTAAAGTAAACCCGTTAGGAAAATTAGTATGGAATCGCTTTGTTAATGCTTCGGCATAACAATGCGTACAACCTGGACTGACTTTATCACATCCAGTTGTTGGATTCCATGTTCTGTCGGTCCATTCTATACCAGTATTAATGCTAGACATATAGTGACTTTACCCTTGAAACAACATTTTTGTGAATCGCTGAAGAAATAAAAATTGTATCTACTAATTGAGGTTTACTCAGCGCCACTTACAACTTAATTATATCAATGAGTTGATATTTACGTCAACATAATTTAAAAGCACTTGCATCAAATGTATATCGTGTTGTAAAATTGGGCTGCACGAGCATTTATTACCAAACCCTTCTAAAACAATTGTGCAAACACCTAATTTTTCAGAATTCAATCATCCTGTGGTCAAATCGCTTTTCCACCATAGCGATCAGGAATTATTGACCCTTTTTCAAAATCATCCCGATCAGGGTAAATTCTTCACCGCAATTTTTTGCCGCTATGCTCAAATTGTACACTCCCTGATTCGGCATTCTGTGCGATCGCCCGTACAAGCAGATTACCTCTTCGCCCACACTTGGCTACACATCTATCACGAACTCCGAGGCCTAGATTTGCGTCGCGAAACCCAAGAGTCCGATGGCGGCAATCTCAGTCTCCAAAACTGGTTAATTAATGTCACTGCTATCTGCATAAATCAAGCTGAATTGCCTCCTGTTGAGACAATCCATTATTCTTTGCAATCAGCTCCACCTCCTCTGTGGTGTTACGTCAAACAAGCTTTAGAATTGTTGGCACCGCTACCGCGTTTAGTTGTGTTGATGGCTCAGACTTTCCGCTGGAGCGAAACCAGAATTGCAGCTTATTTACAAGCAGAAGGTGAAGCAATTTCACCGGCTCAGGTAAAAGCTTTGCTGCAAAAAGGATATCAAACTCTCGAATCAAATCTGCCACAGGATATTCGAGCTATTTATTTAGATGAAAATCTGGATTATCAAGAAGCACTTGTTTAGAGAGACGAAGACCGGAAGTAACAAATTGAGTGGTTGTCACTTCCAGTCTCTGTAAGGGTTTTGGGGTATTTTCAGCGCTTTTTGAGTCCAGATTGAGTCCAAATCTCGGACTCGTTCAAATCAAAATGGCTGAAATCCAGAGCCGATGGTGGGATTTGAACCCACGACCGTTCGATTACGAATCGAATACTCTACCCCTGAGCTACATCGGCACAGACAGTCTTGAATCTTAGCACAACAGATGTAGAAAAGCAAGAAATTAGGAGACGGCAATGCCGTGTCCCTACCCAAAATAATAGTGTAGGGACACG
>JAYSVM010000067.1:0-20769 GCA_043718495.1 Oscillatoriales bacterium
TTTCAACTTCGGGAATACAAAGAAGTATGACAAATTTTTCAATAAAGTAGATTTTTAGTTTAACCTAAAACCAGGTGGAGAACAAATAGGAGGTGACTCAATCTTGCTCACAAACTATGTTTACAAACTTCGTCCGAATCCAACACAAGATGCCAAAATGTCAAATTGGGTAGATATGTTAAGGAGTCACTATAATTGGTGTCTAAATGACAGAATCACTCTATACAACCAACAATTTGTCCAAGGAAATTACTGTGACATCATTCGTCAAATAGAAGCTTGCCCCCTTACTTGTTTCATTAGCAAAAATGGTGCCACAGGAAATCCCTGGAAAGACTCGACCCTTCGACTCCGCTCAGGGACCGCAAGCGATGTTTCAGGTAAAATCAAAAACCCTCGTCGAAGTGCTGGGGATATTCAAATCACAGCTTTGCCTGAATTAAAAACAGCCAGACCTTGGTACAAAAGCATTGACTCAACGGTGCTACAACAGAATGTTAAACGCCTAGACATTGCCTACAAAAACTTCTTTGAAGGACGAGGATTTCCTAAATTCAAGAATCGGAGTAACTTTACTTCTTTTACCTTCGTAATGGGAGTTAAAATACAAGGCAATAAAATCTACTTACCCAAACTAGGTTGGATGCGGTTTTACAACTCACGCTCAATCCCCGATGGTTTTACCATTAAAGCTTGTGCGGCAAGGAAACGGCAAAATGGCTGGTATGTGTCTATCAGGATAGAGGATAAGTTAATTCCAGATTACCTCACAAAATCTCTCAAGGATGTAGTAAAAATAATTGGATGTGATTTAGGAATTACCAAATTAGTTCATTTGTCTGATGGACATCAGATTAAAAATCCCAAATTCTCAACCAATACAAAAGCTAAACGCACTCTAAAGATTAGACAGAGACGAATTAGTCGTAAAGTCAAAGGCAGTAAAAATCGAAAAAAAGCAGCTAAAAAAGTCGGTATATTTCATCAAAGAATTACTAATAAGCGTCAAGCATATCAATGGAAAACTGCTCAAAAAATAGTGGATCGAAATATTGATGCTATTGCCTTAGAAAATTTGAATATTTCTGGCATGATGCGTCGCTGCCGAGTAAAAATTGATGAAGAAACGGGAAGATTTCTCAAAAATGGACAATCCAGAAAGAAAGGTTTAAATCGTTCTATCACTGATGCTGGCTGGTCTGAATTAACTTTAAAGATTGAGTATCTAGCTGCGAAGCAAGGAAAAATCGTAATTAAAGTCAATCCTAAATACTCTAGCCAAGAATGCAGAAGTTGTGGTCATATTGACAAGTCTAACAGAGATGGTGAAAAATTCATCTGTGTTAAATGTGGCTATCATGAACACGCCGATATAGGTGCTGCAAAAACGATTAGAGATAGAGCTTTAGCAATGGTACGCGGGGACTCCGCGAAACCTGGTACTATGTACCTAAACGCCCAAAAGATATCACCACGCTCTTTGAGCAAATGTGGTGAGTTTGGGAACCCTATCACTAGGGATATTAAGGTCGGAATGTCTTAAGAATCCTCGTGCCTTCAGGCCGAGGAGTGTCAACTCAGCATCTAGGGTAAAGTTATGGCTAATCAACTTCCTCCTGTATTGGTAACTTTTGATGCAGATGTTTTGATGGCTGGCAGAACCCAAATATGGCAAGAATATGCCAAAGTGGGAAGCTGCTATCTCCCAGAAGTAGTCTATGACGAAATAGACTATTTGACAGGGAAAGCAGTCGAAAAAGCTCAAGAGCAAGTGGCTAGAGAGTTTATGCGCTTTTTTGCCGACAGTGGCTGGATCATCACTGATGCTCAAGAAACGCACCGCTCCCTAGAACCTTCGATTAAAAATCAAAGCAAGCCAGCAATGCTAGTGGTAGCAACGGCTCAGTGTGTTTACGGTTTAGCTCAGGAACACCCAGACGCACTCATCGTTTTTGTTTCCAATAGCCAGCCTCTGCTCAAACGGATAGCTTCCGTAGGAAGTGCCAATCTCTGCGGAATTACTGGGGCCATGCTGTTAAATTGGGCAAGGAAGGCGGAACGTCCAGCGGCCGCGACTCAGCAATTGCAAAGTTTAATGCGAACCCTTGCCGATCGCAAATCAACTCAACGGAGCCGTAGTAAAATTGAGGAGGATACTGTCTACAAAACCGGATCTTCTCCTAGTAAGTTCACTGGGACGCGGAGCAATTTTGAAGTGAAATCAGCTAACAGTTCTACTAAAACTAATAAAACAGCTTTTCCTGAACATCAAAATTCGAGTTATCGCCCGAAAAAGCCACCTCGCAGTCGGGAAGAACCTAGAGAAATGGCACCGGCTGTATATCGCATGAAACACATTACTGCTCCCAAAAAACAGGGCGACAGTTTTATTTCTAATATGTTCAATTTTCTGGGAGCATTATTCTTCTTGACAGTAGCCATAGGTATTTTATGGCGAGTTTTTGATGTAAAAGGTTTTAGAAAGACTTTTATCCCTGCTCTACCGAAGCCTGTACAACAATTTGTGAAGTCAATCGACCCTAAATAATCTGGTTTGATGAACGCTTCACTCCTCCAACTTGAAAAATTTATCGCCATGCTGAACTGGAATGAAATAATTAGCGGATTAGCTCTAGCTTTTGCAGGTTTTGCTTATGCTTTAGTCTTTTTTGTTCTTCTTCCATTCAGACAGTACGATTATTCAGCACCGCTTTGGGCGATAGGAATGGCAGGCGCTCTTACTATAGCAATGAATTGGCTACTGTCTTCATCGTTGCTAACTGGGTGGAATTGGATGGTTGGATTATACGGTTGTCAGTTAGTGCTCATATTTTTTGGTAGCATATTTCTGGGAGACGGGCTGTTGTTGCCAAGTTTGTTGTTTTTTGGAACCATAATCGTAGGAGTTACAAGTGTTTACACCACTTTTTCTCAACAAAAGATATTGCTAATTGTTAGTTTATGTACATTATTCTTGATAGTTTCTATGTACTTATTTTTGATAGGCGGATATATCCTTAGAGGCAAAAATCCGTTTCAGGGTTCTTCAAATCAGATGCTACCACTGTTGAATCAAATGGTAGAAATTCGCACCGACAATCCGAAACAATTGCAGTTGAATGGCAAAACTGGAGAACTCACGCATATTGACCGTTATGAGGTGACAGTGAAACTAGATTCTGGAGGAGATGAGACATTGATGTGGCCCTATGTTTATGTTTGGTGGCAAGATATCAGGGCTGCTAACTAACAGAAGTCATAGCGCCGGAATGATATAGAGGACACGGCACTGCCGTTTCCCTACCGCAAAGTAACATCGTAGGGACACGACACTGTCGTGTCCTAATTTGGGCCACTAACAATTCCGATGCTAACGGATTTGAGATAAGTCCTAAGTCGATTTTGTCTGAAAAAGTGCCTTAAGTGCCTCGTCGAGAGTTTCGGCCATGACAATGCGGTTTTCGTAGGCAACAATGACTCTTACTAAAGTTGGTAAACTATTACGCTCAGCTTCCAAGTAAAGAGGCTCAACATAGAGTAAGGATTGTTCAATGGGAATCACCAATAAATTACCTTGAATTGCTTTTGAACCCTGACGATTCCACAGAGATATTTGTTCGGAAATAACCGGATCTTGGTTAATTAATGCTTCTATTTGTTCTGGGCCATAAACCAATCGCTGTTTGGGAAATTGGTAAAGTAGTAATTTTCCGTAATCACCTTCGTCAGAGCGGCCTGCAATCCAAGCAATTAGATTATTCCGACTTACAGGAGTAAATGGCAGCAACAAAATAAATTCTTCGGATTTTTCGGTTGGCAATTTTGTAATCAAATAGTACGGTTCTACGGGCTGCTGTTCGCCACCATAAATTTCGTTAGGAACTCGCCACAAATCCTCCCGATTGTAAAATACCTGCGGGTCTTCCATGTGATAAGTTAGCAAACGTTCCGATTGAACTTTTAACAAGTCCATTGGATATCTCATGTGTTTACGGATAGCTGGAGGCATTTGCTCGATGGGTTTAAAGAGGCGGGGAAATATAGCAATCCAACTCTTGATAATTGGATCTGAGGGATTGACAACGTAGAAGTTAACAGAACCGTTGTAAGCGTCGATGACAACTTTTACGGAGTTGCGGATGTAGTTAAATTCATTTTTGCCTGGATCGGAATAGGGGTATTTATCACTTGTGGTGTAGGCATCAAAAATCCAGTAAAGATAGTTGGGAGAATTCTCGCCAACTAAAGGTAAAGATTGAGTATTTTTGGCGGTTTTACTTGGTTCTTTTTCAGTTAAATCGCCTGTGCCGAGATGGGCGTTGGCTACTACTAAGTATGGATCGGAATCGTAGCGTAAAAAAGGAGCGATCGCCCGCACTCTTTTGTTAATGTTTCGTCGGTGGAGTAATTTAGTTTCTGGTGTAAAATTACGAGTTATTGCCATTTGCCAATTTTTGAGATAATTAGCAAAGATCCAGCGCTTCCAGATAGAGCCGATCGCAATTCCGCCTTTACCGCTATATATATTGTAAACATTGTCTTTGCCACTGGGATAGTCAAATTCTTTAACTTTTGTCGGTGTCATTACGT
This sequence comes from Oscillatoriales bacterium, assembly GCA_043718495.1. Taxonomy (GTDB): domain Bacteria; phylum Cyanobacteriota; class Cyanobacteriia; order Cyanobacteriales; family Microcoleaceae; genus Microcoleus. The sequence goes on from JAYSVM010000067.1 coordinate 4,591, forward strand.
CTGTATCGGTGACTTCGCCGTAATAAATGCGTGGATGCCCGATCGGAATACTGACCCGAATGCGATCGCTAGTTATATCTAAAGCTGTTTCGCCAGAGCCCGCATTAACTCCAATATCTTTGACAAAATAATCGGGCAAACCACCAACCCCTACAGTATTTACAGGAGAAAGAGTAAAGCCATAACCGTGAGTGTAAACCAGGTGTTCGTTTACCCAGGTTTGAGCTTCGGGAGAAACTGCTGTGTAGTCTAATTCCCTAGCAGCGAGAATAACTTGCTGGCTTTGGGATTCTGCCATTTTTGCTGTTTCGTTTTTAACTGTGTAGCGATCGATATCAGCATCTAAGAATTTATAATAAGGTCGGATTTGCTGTAACTGTCGGTTGGTTTGTAGCAGCGGTCTTTTGTCCCATAGACGGATATTGCTGATAGTAAGCTGATTTTTTTCTAAGTCGGAATAAGTCAGTTTTCCTTCTGGGTCGAAAGTTTTTATTTCAATTTTTTTGAAGTCGAATCCTTGTTGAGTAAAGGCAATGCTATTTTTTATATATCGTTTTTCTTGTGCTAGTTCATTGGGTTTGACTATAAGTTGTTGCACCATTTGTGGTGGCAAAAAATTTAACACAAAAATTAAAATTGAAAAGCTAAAAATAATTCTTTGAAATTTTTGATTTTTGATTTTTAATTGGAAAATAGGTAAAAGAATCAAAAGTGCGATTGTCCATGCCACAAAACTGAAAAATCCATAGAGTGGCAAGCGTACTGTCGCGTCAGCATAATTTGCGCCATAACTAACATCTCCCTGTGAGTAGAGCAATTCGTAACGGGCTAGCCAATACCGAAATCCGGTGGCTAGCATCAAAGCTGCACCCAAGCCATATAAGTGCCGCTCCTGCGATCGCGAAAATCCCAAAAATATCCCTTGACTCAAGCTGTTTCCAGATAGTAAGTAGCTAAAAGTGCAAGAGACTAAGCCATACAAAACTACTACTGTCAGCGACAATGAACATAATTCTAAAATTGGCAGAATAAATACATAAAAGCTAATATCTTGACTAAAAATCGGATCGGTTGTGTTAAAGTTAGTTGGGTGGAGATATTGCAAGACTTTTGTCCAGCGACTGGCAATGATTATCCCGATCGCGAAACTGACAAAAATGGCGATCGCCCGCAGCCCAAAATCCGGCTTAATTGTCACACTTAAAATCAGCCCCAGCACTACACCCAACTCCCACCAATCAGAAAATAGCTGCACCACTATCAGCCAAATTGACTCCCATCCCAACTGAATTGGTGGCACAGACAAACCGCCAGCAATACTCAAACCCGCGAGGCTGCCCACAGCTAACTGCCCCAAGTAAATTACCATCAAAGCTGCGATCGCGCTCAATCCCAATAGCGCTAATAGCAGCCAGGGAAACGCAAGTAGAGGTTTGGCTGCGGGCATTCGATAATTCTGACCAGTTTTCTTAAGATTTACTACAGCAAATAATCCCTCCGACATCGGGGATGTGGCTTCCTCAGTCGGATGTTGCAGGTGGCGGGCTAATGCCAAATTTCCCATCAAAAAAACAGCAGAAATGGCAGTTGAAATTATCCCCAGCAACCCTTGAGTTTTCAGCCTCAACAGCAAAACTTCAAGATATCCAACTTCCTGAAACCAAAGAATTTCTGCCACAAGGCGAGAGACTAACTCTAAAATTAGCCCTAGCCCTGCAATCAGTAAAGTTATTTGAAAAATTTGCTTATTAGTCATTAGTTAATTGTAATTGATCGGACATAATGACTAATGACTAATGACTAATGACTAATGACTAATGACTAACTAGCTATATTGCTGATTGACATCCACATCCAAATTAAATAGCAATTGCAAAGTCTGCATTGCTTGCTGCCGTGCCTCAATGTCTTGTTGAGCGCGCAACTGCACCATCGGATCATGCAAAATTTTATTTACAATTCCTCTTGTTAAAGATTCAATCACATCTTGATGTTTCTCAGAAAATTCAGAACCCAAACGCGATAAAGCTTTTTCTAATTCTTGTTCCCGAATCAATTCTATCTTATCCCGCAAACAGCTAATAGTAGGAACAGTTTCCAGGCCGCGCAACCAGACATCAAAAGTCTCTACTTCCTGTTCCAGCAAGCCCTCAGCCTCCATTGCCATTTTGCGACGGGTTTCGTGATTTTGGGCTACCACAGCTTTCAAATCGTCCACATTGAACGATCGCACATTAGCCAGCTCTTTCACATCAGAATCAACGTTACGCGGCACAGAAATGTCCACTAACATCAAAGCGCGATCGGGTTCTAAAACAGTTGCCAATTTAGCTTTATCTAACAGTGGCTCGGTAGCAGCCGTACTGGTAAAAACCAAATCGGAACTAGCAATTACTTGCATCATCTCCGAAAGCAGGTGCAGACGCAATGGAGCATCTTTAAACAAGCTACCCAACTCCTGAGCACCGCGCATCGATCGATTCACGATCGAAATATGGGTAGCTCCTTTGGAAACCAAATGCTGCACCAAAAGCCGCGACATTTTGCCAGCACCGATAATCGCAATCCGGCTGCTTGCTAAATGCTGACCCTTCAGTTGAGCCAATTCCGCCGCCGCCGAAGAAATCGAAACCGCACCCGTACCAATGCTAGTTTCTGTCCGAACTCGTTTCCCTGCTGTCAGAGCTTGCTTCAGCAATCGCTCCAAAATTCTGCCCACACCTTTATACTGCTGAGCGAGTTTGTGAGTTTGTTTCACCTGAGCTAGAATTTGCCCTTCTCCAAGCACCAAACTGTCGAGCCCCGAAGCAACTCGCATCAAGTGCATCACCGCATCTTCGTGCAGCAAAATGAACAGGTGAGGGCGCAAAGACAGCAAAGGAACTTTACTGCATTCCGAAAGGAATTGAGTAACTTCCCGGACACCAGGTTCTGACTCGGTGGTAACAATATAAATTTCTAAGCGGTTGCAAGTGCTGAGAATAGCAACCTCTTGAATATGGGGGTAACTACGCAATTGTGCGATCGCTGCTTCAATCTTCTGCTCTGGAATGCTCAGTTTTTCACGAACTTCAACCGGCGCTGTTTTGTGGCTGAGACCTATGACTGCAATATTCATATCTGTGATTTGTCACTATTTAATTCTTACTTGTCAACAGTCGCCTGTTATTAGTTATTAGTTTATCCTTAATTTGCTAATAACAGGTGACTGTCAACAGTCAATAGTCAACAGTCAATAGTCAACCCTTTAAAGCGAACGACTCCGCTCAGGGCGACGCAGTTAACAGTCAACAGTCAACCGCCAACTGTTAATCAATGACTACTTCAATTGCAGAGATTTGGGTTGGTCAAACATATGGATTGTATCCACAAACCGAGCAGTCTTCGACTGAGAAGAAATAATCAAACTTTCAGTACGAGCGCCACCACCAAAGAAGCGAACTCCATCCATCAGCGTTCCGGGAGTAATTCCGCAAGCCGCAAACAGCACAGTTTCTCCAGATGCCAATTCTTCAGCATTGTAAATCTTATCTGGATCTGTGATTCCCATTGATGTAAGTCGAGCGATATTGCTCTCTTTACTTTCACCGATCAAACCAGTTTTTACAACAGCCGGATCATAAATCAACTGTCCTTGGAAGTGACCACCCAAACAGCGCATTGCTGCTGCGGAAATCACACCTTCAGGTGCAGCACCAATACCCATAAGTGCGTGGATATTGGAACCAGAAAACGCGCAAGAAATCGCCGCAGAGACGTCGCCATCGCTGATCAGTCGAACTCTTGCACCCGCTTGCCGAATTTCAGCAATTAAATCTTTGTGCCGATCGCGATCCATGACCACAACCACCAAATCCTCAACACTACGGCCAAGACAATCAGAGATAATTTTTAGGTTTTCGGTTGGTGTCTTGCGAATATCTACATGATTTCTGGCAGCAGCAGGAGCAGCCAATTTGTTCATGTAGAAATCGGGAGCAGCAAACAAACCGCCTTTTTCAGAGATTGCCAAAACTGCCATCGAACCGTTTTGACCGTAAGCAACCAGGTTAGTACCTTCGCAAGGGTCAACAGCGATATCAATTTCGATCAATTCATCTATGTTGCAGAAATCTTTGGCATTTTCCTGAGTACAAATACCTACTTGTTCGCCGATGTAAAGCATGGGTGCGTCGTCGCGTTCGCCTTCACCGATCACGATGCGCCCGCGCATATGAATTTTGTTCATCCGCTCGCGCATGGCTTCTACAGCCACTCTGTCGGCTTCATCTTTCTCGCCTTTGCCCATCAATCGAGCTGATGCGATAGCGGCCTGCTCAACTACTTCAATAATCTCTAAACCGATTGCATTATCCACGAATTATATACTCCCAATTGCTGATGCCTGTTTGGTGCTTTTTGCACTCCCAGCCATCAAGTTTATCAGAAAATTGGGTTTACAACTTCGTTACTTCGACAACGGGAAAGTACATCGCCTTCTAGGACTGCTTTAATTGTAAAGTTTTAATAATTTATCGAATATTTTATACCATATAGTGTACCGTTTAATCCGATGTAAAGTCATGCTAATTTTTAAATGTAAAGCTTAGTAAAAATCAAATCTGTTCTATCTGGATTGAATACATAATCAAAGTATTTGGGAAACTAACGGTTGCGGTTAATCGGCATTACACCAGCCAAGAATCCTCTAGCTGCGTTACAATTCGAGTACACTTAAGGGCATTGCGTTTGCTATTGAGCCGAGTAACTATTGAAGAGAATTGAGCAAAAGTCCCTAGTTCTACTTTTGATTGGAGAAATCCTATCTAGGGCTAAAGCCACTGAGTTTCCACTTACCGAGAGTTTTTATGATGATGAAAGCCCAAGACATTATGACCACAGATGTTGTCACTATTCGTGGTTCGGCAACAGTTGCTGAAGCAGTGGCGATGATGAACGAAATGTGTTTGCGCGCATTAATCGTTGAACGCCGTCACGAACAAGACGCCTACGGCATAGTGACTGAAACGGATATTGTCTATAAAGTAGCAGCTTACGGAGTAGACCCGAAAAAGATCCGCGTGTTTGAAATTATGACTAAGCCGTGCATTACAGTAAATCCTGACTTGGGTGTGGAATATGTGGCAAGGTTGTTCGCGAATACCCGCATCCGCCGGGCTCCGGTGATCAAGGACAAGCTGGTTGGGATTATTTCGGTAACGGATATCTTGACAAAAAGTGACTTTCTTGAGAAACCGAAGAGTGTTTTATTTGAGGAAGAAATTGAAAAGGCGATCGCGGATGCCAGAACTCTTTGTGCCGAAAAAGGTGTTACTTCTAAAGAGTGTGCAGTGGCTTGGGATATTGTAGAGGAAATGCAGGCTGAGGCTTCTCATCAGCGATCGATGAAGCTGGAAAAAACCGCTTTTGACGAGTATTGCGATGAAAATCCTGACGCGGCTGAAGCGCGGATGTACGACAGTTAAGTTAGTCAGTTAGCAGTTGACAGTTAGCAGTTGACATTTGACTGTTGACTGTTGGCAGTTGGAAGAATCAAAAATTCTGCTTTCTACTTTCTGCCTTTAGAAAAATGTCATCACAGTTAAGGCGACTAAGCAAGCTAACTGAATCACTAAGCACAAAAGATGAAATATGGGATTAATTCCAGCGATGTGAATCACTGAGTGTAGAATCCGAAACACTATGTAGACAACAATCAGTAAATCTACCGCTATTCCCGATACGCCACAAACAGTTAGTAGGAAAACAACTCCCAGATATAAAGGTAGGTTTTCGACTAAATTAGACTGAACCCGAAATAGTCGCCATAGCAAACTTTCATCGTTTGGTATTCCAAAATCTTTGACAGATCCACCCGCAGATAGATGGCGAATTCTGATCGTAAGTAGAAGAATAACGACAGCAATTGTCCACAGGATGAAAATTGCTAAACCCCATAGGGAAAAGGTCATGTTAATCGAATTCATAAACAAACCTCGTAAAACTTTTTAATATCTTAGGAAGTTCTTGATTGAGAAATATAGAAAAAAGTTGCGGGATTTTGGTAGATTATTGCGATCGCACTGACAGAAATTGTTTTGGTGTCATCCCCATCAAGCGTTTGAAACATCGAGTGAAGTGACTTTGATCGCAAAATCCGACTCCCAAAGCAATCTGTGCGATGCTAAGTTCGCGATCGCGTAAGAGATACTTGGCTTTGTCGATGCGGCGCTGTAAGATGTACTGGTGAGGTGTTATGCCCATACTTTGCTTGAACACACGTAAAAAGTGATAAGGACTGATTTGGGCGATCGCAGCCAGCTCAATTAGTTTTATGTCTTCATGAAGATGTTCGTTGATATATTCCCTCACTTGTTCCAGCTTGGGTTTAGATAATCCATCCGCATAGCTAGAAAGCCGAGGTTGCGTAGTGCAATAATTTCGCAACAGGTGAATCGCTAATGCGGTTTTAAGACTATCAATCAACAAATAACCGCCGATTTTGCCAAATTCTAATTCTTGTCTCAAGGCGGAGAATATCCCTTGAATCAGAATATCTTGCTCTGTCATGTAATGAGGAATCAGTTCAATGCGATCGCAATTTACCAAATCTTGACCTACTTGTTCCAGGAGTGTAGGCGCGATCGCCAAAATGGTAAACTGAGCCAAAGTATTCCAATTGCAGCGCTGAGAGATACCCGCCGGAATAATCGCAATATCTCCCTGATTCCGGGCTTCTGTTTTCAGCTTACCATCCAACCATCGTTCTCCCGATCGCTCTCCCGATACCTCAAAAGCAGGACAATGGGCGATAACGTGCCACGAACCTTGATGTTCGGGCGTGTCAAACTGCGGCTGTTGATGATGTTCGTAATAGATATTATCCCATCCCGAACTTGTCAGAATAGCCGGCTGAGGCAACAAAAAATCTGTTGCCTTTTCTTGGCTGAAATCAATCAGTTTTACCTCTGGTTCTGATGTTCTCATCTTTCGATTAAGTAGATTGAGAATTCTTTGATTTTCGTGACTGTCAATATTGACAACAGCTATACTAACTTAGCACGGCATCAACACATCCGATCGCCCTAATACTCTCATATCTTCCTCGTCGAGTTCCACAGGCGTGCCGCTGCGAATCAATTCTACAAAGTCTTCATTTGGCACCATAATGCACAAGGTATACAAACGTTCACTGCTCGTATTTTCAATTACGTGAGTGCTGGTTGGTGGCACTAGCAAACTATCTCCCGCCTTAATGCTAACAGTTTTGCCGTCACAGGTTGCTCGCCCTTGTCCCTTGAGTACAAAAAACATTTCTACTGCAAATAGATGTCGGTTCGGAGGAGTTTTACCACCGGCATCAAAAATTTCAATACAAACCGTTAAGGAACTATTCGCCGCTGCCGGATCGAAAACAATTGCTAATCTATTAGTATCGCCAGGACTAATCCGAAATGCTTGGTAGTCTTGTGGAGACTTTGCCACTGGAATCATGCACTGGTTTATCATTTTTTTGATTTTTAGTTGTCGGTTGTTAGGTTTCTGATGTCATTAGCGGTCAATCCAGAGTCATTAGTTCCCTGTTTAGCCTCAAAAATTTATTCCTAGTGACTAATCACTAATGACTAATGACTAATGACTAAATCTACACGCAGGGTTTTAGTTTCTGTTTCCAGGGTAACAATTTTGGGTTCAAGTTGCGATCGCGTGATATCAGCAATTTTGGCATCAACTTTTCAAGCATTCGGCGGCACACCCAAGGTACGGAGAGTATCAGGATTCATATTTTACGTTTAAGTCGGTTGACTTACTTAAGGTTAGCAGGCACTGAGTGGAAGATTAAAGGACATTAAATAATACAATAGTAATAGATGTGAATTCACCAGAAGGGGGTCAATCTGTGAGCTTTACAATTCAAAATGTGTTAATTGCCGTTGAGGGTGGTTATGAAACCGCAGACGTGCAGGTGGCGAATAATTGCATAAGTGCGTTAGCGAAGCCCGCCCCTACGGGGGCTGCGCCAACGAAGAGGATCGCACCCAACAACCCCCCCTTTAATTCCCCCCCTTACCAAGGGGGGGATAGGGGGGGTGAAACAGTTATTGACGGCACAAATAAGTTACTGCTACCCGGTTTTGTCAACGCCCATACTCACTCTTCCGAAATGTGGCAGCGCGGCATCATTCCTCCTTTACCACTGGAGTTGTGGCTGGCAGAATTATACGATTTTACCCCTCTCGATCCCGAACAAGTTTACTTGAGCGCACTCGGAACTGCGGTAGAAACATTGCTATCTGGAGGCACAACTGTAGTCGATCATTTAGTATTGATTCCGGGACAAGAATTAGAGACAATTGCCGCCGCAGTTCGCGCTTACCGAGAAATCGGGATTCGGGCTTTCATCGGCCCGTTAATTCAAGATGAATCCCTGACAGCGGGAATGCCTGCGGGCGATAGTGCGATCGAACACACTGCTTACATTCGATCGACTAAGGCAACTTTAGATTTAATGGAATCAGCCATAAAACAGTTTCATAACCCAGAATTAGGTGTGAATATATTATTAGCACCGACGGGCATTCAACTGTGTTCTGATGCGTTGTTTGAAGGGTGTATCGATTTAAGCGATCGCGAAAATCTATGCCGTCATGCCCACCTCTTAGAAACCCGCGCCCAGAAACAATTAGCTCAACAAAAATACGGTTGTAGCGCCGTCAAACATCTCCAGCAAATCGGCTATCTAAGTTCCAAAACTTCTCTGGCACATTGCGTTTGGTTGGATGATGATGACATTGCAATTATGGCAGAAACACAATCCACAGTTGTCCATAATCCCCTCAGTAACCTACGTTTAGGAAGTGGCATCGCGCCAATTTTAAAATACCGTCAAGCCGGAGTAAATGTCTCCTTTGGTTGCGATGGCGCTGCTAGCAACGACTCCCAGGATTTGCTGGAAGCGATTAAAATTGGTTCCATCTTGCACAATATCACAGATTTGGATTACCGCCACTGGATTACACCACGCCAGTCAGTAGAAATGGCATCGCTAGGAGGAGCAAAAGGCTTGAATGTCGCCGAGGAACTTGGTTCGCTGACTGTCGGGAAAAAAGCTGATTTTGTGCTATACGATTTAACCAGTTTATCCTTACTTCCACGCACCGATCCGATTGGCTTACTAATATTAGGTCGTCCGACTAATGCGGTGCATAGTGTTTGGGTGAATGGCAAACAAATTGTTGGTGAAGGCAAGGTGAAAACAATTGATGTTGATGATTTGAGAAAGCAATTATTCGATCGCAGCGAGTGGACTAGCAAGCACCAATCGCCAATGGTTAGCGAGATTGAAGCGCACTACCGCCAAGTCATGAAACTGCAAGGCTATTCTTAAAAAATACATATTTTAAGGACTCAAGTTATGACTACGAACCAAAATGGAACTCAAGAAGATAATAATTAGGAGAGGTTATTAAATAATGGTCAGCGATGTAATTTCTTACGATGTCATCTGCTTCGGTGATGAAGTTCCCGGCGTTCTAGCTGCCATCTCCGCTGCCAGAGAACATCGCCGCCGGACAAATCGGTATCCGCGAATTCTGCTCATGTCCAAAGGAAATTTGGAGGAAGGCATTGGCGGGCATTTGGTAAGAGGTAAACTCTCTTATTTAGATAGAACTCAGATTAGCCGTGAACTTCAAGAATCTTTAGGTTTAGATACCTTTGGTTCACCGCCTGCAATCTATAAAGAGTTCCTGCAAAAATCTGGCGTAATTGCGATCGCACTAGACCCCCAAAAAGCCAATGCAGCACTTAAAGAAATGCTGTCCCAAGCTCAGGTAAGTCTCCTCAGTAGAGTAGAGATTAAATCAGTTAGCAAACAAGGTCAAAAAATTACTAGCATAACTACATCTAAAGGCACTACCTACACCGGAAAGCAATTTATTGATGCGACTGTCAATGGTGAATTAGCTCAAGCTGCTGGTGTCAAAAAGTTGAAGGGATTTGAAACCTTTGGCCTCCCTTACTCAGAACTTCCAGTCACTCTCGTTTTTGAAACCATAGGACTAAGTGTCAAAAAACTCAAAGAACTCGATTATGCCTATTTAAAACGCTTCACAAACCTTGCAGATTCACAGGCTAAAACTTTTTTGCTGAATGCTGCCGGCATGGATGCTAAGCTAGTAGAAAAACTCCGCATGGAAATGTTTGATACTAGAGGCAATCTCAAAACTCTTTTTTCTGGCAATGATTACATCGATGTTCGCTCACCAGCTTTGTCTGTATCTTATCACTCATTTAGAGGCACAAGACTATTATTTCCTCAAACCAGCGCCATCTTAGATGAAGGAAATATAGCCATACTTCCGGGAGAAAGACTTTCCTGGAATGCGCTGTTATTTGCGGTCAACAGCACTGAAGCAGAAACCTTAGCAAGAAGTGGCGGAAAACCCACTCCTAGGATGCTGCAAGAAATGTCATCTGTGGTAACTTGGCTCAAGAGTTTCGGAGCTACTGCGGTGATTCCTGCTTCAGAACTTTATATCAGACACGCTGGCAATATTACCGGAGTTGTAGAACCTTTAGCAGGCTCCCAAATGCTGTTTGGTGGCGTACCAGCTAATGAGGCACTGGCAACATTTAGCTATCATTTTGATATCCGGGGAGGCATCATAGATCTTGGTGAAAAAGCGAATAGCCAAGGGTGGTTCAAAAGTCTCAGTTTCAAATCGCCCACGTTTAATGTTGGCATCAGTCATGCATTAGTTAAAAATGTTCCTAATCTAGCAGTGGTGAGTCCGTGTTCAGGATTTGAAGGGTTTGCTTGTTCTGTGGGACGAATTGTTGAATTCAACGCTGCCGTCGGTGAAGGTGTCGGCATCGCTGCGATTATTGCGATTCTTAATAACAGAAATATGGCTGACATATCTAACCGAGAAGTGAGACAAGTTTTAGCTACAACAAATCAATTACCTAAGATTTATGGTACGGCAAACAATTCTGAGGGTACTTTACTAGCACAATTTGAGGGTCTTTTTGATTCGAGTTATATTGCATAATTTTTCTGGTAGTAAGGTGCTGTGAGCAAAGAAACCTGATTTTTTACGCAAAAACTTGGTTGCAGCCGACAGATTCGGTGAAAAACCTGGTTTCGCTTGCCCCTATTCGTCCAGGAATAATAGTAAAATAGAAATGCAAAAATGATAATGTTTGCGAACAAATTGATGATTAAACTGCACGGATGGCAGCGAATACTGGCTTTAATACTTGTTTTTGCGATCGCGCTTACTTCCACCGCCATCTTCTCTCCCCGTCTCTGGGCTCAAACTCCGCCAAAAACCGAATTACGTGGCATTTGGCTAACTAACATCGATAGCGACGTAATCTTTTCTCCAAAAAACATCACAGACGCTGTAAATAGATTGGACAAACTCAACTTCAACACCATATATCCTACTGTTTGGCAAGGGGGTTACACCATTCATCCGAGTGCTGTAGCCAAACGAGTATTCGGATATTTAAACGACCCTACGCCAGCATTAAAAGGGCGAGATGTTCTCAAAGAAATTATTACAGAGGCACACAAAAAAGGTATCGCAGTAATCCCTTGGTTTGAGTTTGGTTTCATGGCCCCAGCAGACTCGGAATTAGCGAGATTACACCCCGACTGGCTGGCGAAACGACGGGACGGTTCAACTATTTTGAAAGAAGGTATAGAAAATAGGGTGTGGCTGAGTCCTTTTCACCCAGAAGTGCAGAAGTTTATCCAAGATTTAGTTGTTGAACTTGTGGCAAACTATGATTTAGATGGTATTCAATTCGATGACCATTTTGGCTTGCCATCGGAATTTGGCTACGAACCACTAACAGTTTTAATGTATCAAAAAGATATCAAACAACCTCCCTCAACTGACTCCGGTGAAACCTTCTGGGTTCGCTGGCGTGCCGACAGAATCAATCAGTTTATGGCGCGACTTTTCACAGCCATCAAATCTCGTAAACAAAAATGTATTGTCAGCCTCTCACCCAACCCGCTTCACTTCGCATTACCCGCCCACTTACAAGACTGGTTTACCTGGGAAAGACGCGGTTACATTGAGGAAATTGTGTTGCAGGTTTATCGCAGCGATATCAAACGTTTTAATCAGGAACTTGAACGGGAAGAAGTTAAACTCGCTAAACCTCGTATTCCAACTGCGATCGGGATTTTAACTGGGCTTAAAGGTAGGTCAATTCCACTAACACAAATTCAAGAACAAGTGCAAGAAGTGCGAAAAAGAAACTTTGCTGGTGTGTCTTTCTTTTTCTATGAAAGTTTGTCAAGTTGGGCTAAGGAAACGCCTGAACTGCGAAATGCAGAATTCCGAACCTTGTTTCCCACAAAGATACAGCGCCCTTCAGTTTAAAACCTCAAAAACATCCGTGGAACATCTGCGTTCATCTGCGGTTAAAATGAGAAAACAATAAATGCTATAAAAATAGCTGGGGAATGGGGATAGCCAAAAATTGCAGCTTGTAATGCCCAATTCCCAATTCCCAATTCCCAATTCCCGATACCCGATGCCCAATTCCCAATTCCCAATTCCCAAATTATGAATGTAATTCCCGCGATCGACCTATTGGATGGAAAATGCGTCAGACTCTATCAGGGAGACTACGCGAAGTCGCAAATTTTTAATGACAACCCTGTAGAAGTCGCCAGACAGTGGGTAAATGAAGGCGCAACCATGCTGCATTTAGTAGACCTCGACGGGGCAAAAGCAGGTCATCCCGTCAACCAAGCAGCCATTGAAGCCATTGTCAGAGCCGTTGATGTGCCGTGTCAAGTAGGAGGCGGAATGCGCGATCGCACTTCTGTCGCTGCTATCCTCAATTTAGGGGTTCGGCGGGCGATTCTCGGCACTGTTGCTGTCGAACAACCGCAATTAGTTGGCGAATTATGTGCCGAATTTCCCGGTCAAATTCTGGTGGGTATTGATGCCAGAAATGGTAAAGTTGCAACTAGAGGCTGGCTGGAAACATCGGAAGTTTTAGCAACAGAGTTAGCACAGAAAATGGCAGAATTAGGTGCTGCTGAAATTATTTACACAGACATCCATCGTGACGGTACAATGGAAGGGCCAAATTTGGAATCTTTGCGAGAAATTGCTAATGCTATTTCGATTCCGGTGATTGCTTCTGGTGGCGTTAGTTCGATCGCAGATTTGCTAAGTTTGTTGGCTTTGGAACCAATTGGCGTCAAAAGTGCGATCGTTGGCAGAGCAATTTATACTGGAGATATATTGCTAAAAGAAGCAATTCAAGCAGTAGGTCAAGGACGATGGCAGGATGTCCCCTTAGATTTGGATTCTTCAAGTTTTGCTTGATAGTAATGTTGACTTGATTGGCTACCAAATATGTAGCTTTTATCAGTTTTACGACTCACACTTAACAGTCAATAGTCAATAGTCAATAGTCAGCTCATGTCTGTAAACCATACAATCACATATTTAATTTCTGCAATGTCATCCCTAGTTATTCCCATGCCTTTGTTGGCAACAGTCGATCCTGAAAATTCACCCATTGTTCTCAGTGGAGTTTTACTCAGTTTAGTAGTGATTTATCTCGCTAGTAAATTAGGCGCAGAAGTAGCTAGGAAATTCGATTTCCCCCCAGTTTTAGGTGAATTAGTCGCAGGGGTAATTGTTGGAGTATCAGCTTTACACCTAATCGTTTTTCCCGAAGGTGGGCTGTCAGCTTCAGACTCCGGGATTATGACTGTTCTCCAATCAATTAATCATCTCTCCCCTGCCGCCCTTACCAATGTCTTTGAATCGCAGAGTGAAGTCGTTTCAGTCCTAGCTGAATTGGGCGTAATTATTCTGCTGTTTGAAATAGGCTTAGAATCGGATCTCAGACAACTAAAGGAAGTGGGGGTTCAAGCTGTCGTTGTTGCCTGTGTCGGTGTGGCAGTTCCCTTTTCTGCTGGTACTGCTGGCTTAATGATGTTGTTTCATACTCCGGCAATTCCAGCAATTTTTGCGGGGGCGGCTTTGACGGCGACTAGCATCGGAATTACGTCGAAAGTTTTGTCGGAATTAGGACAACTGAAATCTAAAGAAGGTCAAATTATTGTCGGCGCGGCGGTGATTGATGATGTGTTGGGAATTATTGTCCTAGCTGTTGTCGCTAGCTTAGCCAAAACTGGTGAGATTGATGTTGTTAATGTCATCTATTTGATTGTCAGTGCAACTGCTTTTCTGCTAGGTTCGATTCTGTTGGGCGGTGTTTTTAACAAAACTTTTACTGCGATTGTGGAGACACTCAAAACTCGTGGTAATATTGTAATCCCGGCTTTTACTTTTGCCTTTTTTATGGCATTTCTGGGAAATGCAATTCATCTCGAAGCGATTTTAGGTGCTTTTGCTGCGGGCTTGGTTTTGGATGAAAGTGATACGCGCAATGAGTTGGATGAATTGGTGAAACCGATCGCAGATTTGCTTGTACCTATCTTTTTTGTGACGGTGGGAGCACGGGCAGATTTGGGGGTTTTGAACCCAGCAGTGCCGGATAATCGGGCGGGACTTTTGATTGCTGGTTTCTTGATTGTGGTGGCGATTGTTGGTAAGCTAGTCACAGGCTGGGTGGTGTTTGGTCAACCTGGAATCAATCGATTGGCGATCGGAGTGGGGATGATTCCGAGGGGCGAAGTCGGATTAGTTTTTGCTGGCATTGGTTCGGCGAGTGGGGTTTTGGATAAGCCGTTGGAAGTGTCGATTATTATCATGGTGATTCTGACAACTTTTTTGGCACCACCATTTCTGCGGATTGCTTTTGGTGAACCGGCAGAACCTCCTGCTACTGGAGAACCTTCTAAGGTCATATAGGACTTAGGGACTCCGACAAAGAAACCGGGTTTTTATTAAATTTGTGGACGGGAACGAAGTATTTTGGTAAAAAACCCGGTTTCTCGACTTCATCTCAATTCCGATTCTACCGAATTTGATATTACTTGCGGAAAACTGAAGTGATAATCACCGTAATCGTAGCACTTGCAATCAGAGTGAAAGCAAGTTGCACAACCCATTGGGTAGCTTTTTGGTAGTTATCGAACTTGTCATTGAATCGGTCGGTTTTTTCATTAGTCTTTTCAACTTCAGTCGATAGCTTGTCTAGCTTTTCAATAACATCAGCTAGCGTCGGTTCGTTGCTTGCAGTAGTTGTCATTTCTGTTTGCTCAAACTAACAATACTCAGTTACAATTATATCATAATTAAAATGTGATATTATCGCTCAGTCCGTGACTTTCCCTCTCATAGCTTTAATCTCCCCTCGCTTGGTTTTGCTGTCGAGACGCTTGCGCTGGGAACTGCGAGTTGCTTTGCTGGGTTTGCGCCTTTTCGGGATGACGATCGCACTTTTGATCAATTCTTGCAGCCGTTTTAACGCTTCCTCGCGGTTTTGTTCTTGGCTACGGTGTTCCTGTGCTTTAATTACAATCACGCCTTCCTGGGTAATCCGGTTGTCGTTGAGTTGCAATAATCGGTCTTTATAGCGATCGGGCAATGAGGAAGCTGGGATATCAAAGCGCAAGTGAATGGCGGTTGCTACTTTATTCACGTTTTGTCCTCCTGCGCCTTGAGATCGAATTGCACTAATCTCGATTTCGCGATCGGTAATGAACACAGTATTAGAAATTTGTAGCATGATTTATTGATAATTCTTAGCTCTCAGGATAAATTCGATTAGTTTTTTTCGATCCCATAACTCTACGTCGTTAGATTTAGCAAGTTTGCAAGCGTTTTCTGTAAATCTGTTATTAGTGATTACTCTGCCTTTATTTCCTTTGTAATGTCTGACGGCTCCTACTACTTCTTGGACTGCTTTAATCCCAACTGGATTTTTGCTTCTTTTGGCTTGAACCACCGTTTTGAAGCCATCTTTATACAAAATCAAATCAGCTCCATAATCTTGACTATCTTGAGTCAAAGTAACATTATAACCCAATTTTTCAAAATGAACATCTAGAAATTTTTCAAACTCTTTTCCAGTCATTGCATCTACTTCCAGAATACCGCTGTCTAATAAACGTTTTCTTGATTCTTCTTCTTTAAGTGTATCAAATACCAAGGCTGCAATATCACCGATAATGGCAGTCGCTCTCACTATAAAAGGTTTCATAAAATTACATTATGATATAGAGGAGACGGCAGTGCCGTGTCCCTA
>JAYSVM010000068.1:0-20697 GCA_043718495.1 Oscillatoriales bacterium
GCAAAGGTGTCTTTCCATTTAATCATTACCGGGGCTTTGACGCGGTTGATGGCGTCTGCTGGTACTTGGGCTAGTTGGGGTGTGAGACCGATGCTTTGCGCGATCGCACCACAAGCCTGCATACTAACAGAACCAGCAGTTTTTAGCTGATTTTCTAGAACTTTGCGGATAATATCTCGACGAAATTTGATGCCGAAATACTTGCTCAACATCTGGAAGCAAGCTAGTGGCCCATCTATTTGCCCTTTGCCACGGAAAACTGGGTATTTAGTATCCTTTGGTTGGTCGGATGCGGGATCTATGGGAGTTACTGGGCCGATTTCTACATCATCAATGTTGATGAAGGTTTTTTTCGCTAAATCAACCGTTTTTGTCTCTATTATCGAGCCATTTAGGGGGTCTACTGCTGTTTCTGGTGGTGGTTCTGGGGGTTCCCGGAAACCTACCAAGCGAGCGCCCATGCGGCCTTCTACTTTTAAGGATTTGGCTTCGCTGTCAATATTTAAGCGACTACCGGTCGGGAAGTCGCCCAAAACGCCACTACTGACGAGCCAAATGCGATCGCCTTCTAACTCTTTTGCCAGCTCTTGACTTTTTTTGTTACCATTTGGCAGGTTGATAACTTTTGCGTCTTGCCAAGCTTGGAGGGTGATTTCCTTGAGGTTGGAGGTAGCATCAGCCTGACGCTGCAATTCGAGACTCAACAGTTCAAATGCTTCGCTCAAGGAACAGTGTTCGCGAAAAGCTTCTCCAAATGTCGGCTGTTTTTCCAGTACACTGAGGAAGTCTTCAGTCTGGATCACGATCGCAATCACATCAGTAGACGCGATCGCAGTTTCGCAAGGAACACCCCTGAGCAAACCCGCCCAACCGAGAATTTCCTGGGACTGCACCAACCGCAAACTGACGTGGCGTTGCGACCGTTGGTCAAAGCCCAGCAGACGGGCTTGACCTTGATAGATAATTGCCACTTGAGTCGGCATTTTTTCGCGTTCAAACAGGGGTTGTCCCGTCCGATAACCGAGGAGTTGGCACTTCGCCACCAAAGCGGTGAGAGCCGTCTCTGAGAGTCGGTCAAACGGGGCAGTTTGAGCTAAGAAATCCTGAATTTGGCCTAGTGAAACAGCGGAAGAAGTCATCCGATTTTAGATTTTAGATTTTAGATTTTAGATTGAAGAATTGAGTCTACAGCCTTTACCGTTCAATCGCAGACGCGGAAGAGAGGGGTTGTAGCGGGCCTATTTGCGATATTTGTTCGCTGACCCAGGTTTCAAATAGTTCGTTAATCAAATTCAGCCGCATCGATTCATCGAGCTGAGCTGGCATGAACTTTTCTAGTCGAATAATTACCATCCATTCTGCCAGAGGACGTGGCGTCCAGAGTTGATTTGGCTGGCTGACTGACAAAAGTTTACTGATTGCTGGGTGCGGCTGACTCAGAGGTACTGGCCCCAATAAGCCACCGGACTTGGACTCAGGGCCTTCGGAAAAATCGCGGGCGACTTCAGCAAAAGTTTGTTCTTCTTCGAGGATGCGAAAGTAAAGTTCGTTGGCTAGGGCTGGATTTTTAGTGCGAACCAGGGAATAGACTACGTGGTCTAGGCTGGCTTTGCGGGTTAAAAAATAGTTATCTACTTTAGGCCTCCAAGTGGCTTGCTTAAATTTTTCAATCAGCAAGGGTCTGACAAGCATTTCTTGAAGTTCTTCGATGGTCATATTCTGGCTTCGCAGCCAAGCTTCTCTGGCTTCGGGGGCTGTCAGTTGGTGCTGGACGAGAAAATTCTCGACGGCGGATTGGCTTTCTTCGTCGTTGCAAGTAAAAGGTGCGATCGCTTGATCTACTATGACACCACGCAAAAATTGTGGCATCAATTGATAACGCTTCAGGAGGGATGGCATATCCTGAGCTTGTAGTAATTTATCGCCTATCTGAAAAAGTCCTGTCATTTTTGTGTCTCCAACTGACTTGCGCTTCCCCTTTTAATTTAGCTGTAGCAGGAAAAGAGCGACAACCTATAGCACTGAGATTTTCCGATGATAGCAGACCATTAGCAGCCTAACGTTGTTGCTGTTTACTTCCTGACGCTGTGTCTTTGGGGTGGTTCCCTAACAACTACATCTTCGAGTATTCTCCAGAACGGGCCGGAGAGCCGATTCGACAAACATAAATGTTTTTGTCGTGCAGGTACGGGAACCCGCCCCATGTAAAATCTAAAATTGATTAGACATCGCAAGAATTTCCAGTCTTGAACAGACAAGATGCCTGTTCCACAATAATTATTAGAGATGTCTATGGAAGAAAGTTTCTTCCAATAGTGTTCCGAGTTGGAACGAGTAAGCGCGACTGTCCAGGAATTTGGGGTTAGTCCTCATTTTTTGTTGGACTTGATCCCGATACTGCTGACGCAATTCTGGGTTGGTTCCCAAGGCTGTGCTCATCTCCACATAAGAGTTCTCACTGTTTGCTACCAATTCAGGAAATTGTAGTTCTTTGAGGACTGCTGCGGATTGTTGCGATCGCACATTTTGCCCATCCCTCACCACCACCGGCAACCCAGCCAACAGTGGCGCTACTAAGGATGCTGCACTATTGTCAGGATAGGAATCTAAATATATGTCAGCTAATTTCAAACATTCTTGGTAATCTGCACTGGTTGGTAGCGCCCTGATCATCACCAAGCGCTGTTTGTCAATACCAAATTCGGCAAAGAGCGATCGCATTTGATGATAAAAAGGCATAGTCGGATAGTTTTGGGGGCGGGAATGAAAGGGATATAAAACTAAAATTGAATTCGGTGTGGCTGCAATGATTTTTGCCCAGGTTGCTCTCAGTTCTGGGATAATCTTAAAAGCTTCAACACCGGACATGAATATTACCGATTTGTCGGTTGCTCCCCAACTACTCCTGGTGGGTTTAACTGTGGATTTTTCCGACTGTACAGGATAACTAAAACAAATTCCTGAGCCTTCTAAAGTAACTAACTTTTCGCCATATTCTGCGGGTACATCTACCGGAAGTGCTAAATTTCCGACTAGGATGCGATCGATATTGCCTATTCCAGGGACATGACAATGCCCTGTCCCTAGGGAGGAGAAATGTCCACCAGTAGCTATCTGTAGTCGCGCTAGTCGGTGTAGGGATAGTAACTTGCTTGGTTTTGGAGTTTCGGTGGTATTTGTATAGATGAGGAGAATATCTAAATTGTGCGATCGCAATTCCTCGACTTGAGTCAGCAAATCCATTGACAAATGTACAAACTTATCCACCCGACTTTCACAATATTTACCCAATTCCTCAGCCTGAATTTGGGAATAATACACAATAATCTCAAACTTGTTTCTGTCTAAATATTCAAAAGCCGGAATTGCCGCGAAAGTATTCGGTTCCGCACTAATTGTATCCAGCAAAATACCCAACCTAATTTTGGTTTCAGATTTTCGAGGAGGAAACTTGAAGTCTATTTGACAGCCAATATGACTTAAGTAAGATTCGATCATATAATCTCGCTGACTCTCCACATTTAGCAGATTGTCTTCAGTGAGATACAAAGCTTTGAGGCTAAGATTATTAGTAACAAACTGCGCCAAATAACGCCAAACTGCCGCATCTGGAAAACTAGCAATATTCCCAGCCACATAATCGATTAAATCCTGCAAATACTCAGAGTGTTTTTCAACTTCTTCCGCTTGTTGAAAATAAGTGGGAGACTGAAACAGGAATTTCATCAAATCCTCAAAAAGCCACTGAGGAATCGCAGCATTTCTGTACTCAAATGGCAAATGATAAGCCTCGCGGTAAAGCATAGCTGCGAGGAGAAATTGCATCTTATCTACAATTTCATCTCCTTGAGACAATTTGAAACACAATTGCTGAACAAAACTTTGTTCTTCCTCAGTCAATATTTCATGTTTAATCCCACTATCTAGCAGCAACTGGTGGGATTTTCCCGTTTCTCCCACATAAGCACTTTCAAATTTATCTGTCGGTAAAGTCAGCCAATGTCTGGCAATTTGTTGGCGGTATTGACGCAGCCGTGAGACAATAGACTGATTAGTTGGCGATTTTTTGTAAAGTTCAACTAGCTTTGACAAGTCAGATAAATCGCGCTGATTTCTCAAATCTAATTTTTGCTGAATTGTCTGTTTAATTTGTTGATTCAAAAAACTGTATTCAGGACTATTTAGTAATTTATTGTAAAATCTAACAACATCTTTATGATTCTCACCAGCCGCGAAGTTTTTCCAAGTTTGTTGTTCGGGATGAATCCGTAGGGATGAGAGTTTTTCGTCTACAAATCCGATGTGATAATTTCCCATAATTCGCCACCACATATCTAAGTCTACATACTGAGATAATCCCGAATCGAATAATCCGATTTCGGCAAAAACTAGACTGGCAATTAAGACGGTTGTCGGTTCGCCAATTTTGTTAATCGGGTTGCTGAGGCAATTGGCATCTGCTAGCAATTCTAGCCCCGGCTGAATTGATTTTAAATTTGACCAACCTTTGTGTAAATCGTTAATTGATTGGGATGCTCTTAACAAAATCGGATTCGATTCAGATGCGTCTATGGTGATGCCACGGGGGGAGAAAACCATCCCAATTTTGGGGTGTTGTTCAGCGACGGCGACCATTTTGGCAATACATTCTGGTGCGAGGAAGTCGTCCTGAAACAGAAATTTAATGTATTTACCTTTAGCTTGAGAAATGCAGAAGTTCCAGTTTTGCGACAAGCCGTAGTTGCGGTGGAGGATGATCCGTAAATCGGCGGATGTTTGTGAGGTGAATGATTGCGCGATCGCAATTGTTGCATCAGTCGATCCGTCATCGGATATAATTACTTCTACGTTGGGATAAGTCTGAGCCAAAGCGCTCTGAATGGCTTCGCCAATAAATGCTGCGCCGTTGTATGTCGGAATGCAGATACTTACTAAAGGTTGTGCTATTTCGGATGATGATGACAAGTTGTTCTCACTTTTTGGTATAGGATTTACTTTGGCTGTTTGTGAATTATTTAAGGATTGAAAGTTATCGGTAATTTTAGCTATGTATTCCAAACGTTTCTGAATTCTTTTCCCTACATTTTTTGGACTGAGAAAAGTTTTAATATTCTTAGCAGCTATCGTTCCTACTTGCTGAGCTTTCGGATAATTATCGAAGATTTGTCGCATCAAATAAGCTGCGTGTTCTGTATCCGGTTCTGCCCAAATATTACCTTTTTTGTAAGGGCCATAATCTGCATCCAGGGGAATTAATTTATATTTGACTAAAAAACTATTGCCAACATTCATAAATTCTGTATTTGATGAATAGCCAGTAGCAATTACAGGCTTACCATAAAACATGGCTTCTGCCATTGTCAAACCAAATCCTTCGCAGCGATGCAGGGATAGATAACAGTCACAATTATACAGTAAACCGTTAACTTCATTTTTGGATAAATATCCGTCTAGATGTTGAATGTTTGAAGAATTTCCGATGGCTGATTGTAAGAAGGCTAAATCTTGGAGGTTTTTGGCGGAGTTGGAAGATTTGAGAATCAATAATACGCGCTCATCTTCACCAAAAGCTTGTTTAAATGCTTGAATTGCTGCTACAGGATTTTTGCGTTCGATGAGGCTGGAAAAGTCGAATATAAATAGGAATATAAATTTGTTTTCTGGCAAAGCCAAGGATTGTCTGTTCAGGTAAGATGGTGGTAGCTCAATACTCGGCATGATTTTGATCACGGGAATTGGCGAGACTAGGGAAATTGCTTCGGCGCAATAGTTGCTGTAAGTCCAAATTTCGTGAAAGTTGTCAAATACTGGTTGCCATTTCTGAGGGAATTCGGGAATTTCCCATGCCCAAAAGCCGATGTTGTAGCGATTTGCAAAATAGCTGGAACCTGAATGTTTGATAAAAGTGTTGACTTCATCGGCGTTGACTTGAATTAAGTTTACTGGATAAGGATTGTCTGAGCTGAATTTTTGATAAGTAGTGTCTTGATTTCTGTTGGGACTGCGGGTAAAATTGTTGATAGTGAAGGGAATGTTGGTAGTTTCTATGGCTCTAATATTTGCTCTGACTCCTTCTCCAATCCCAAATTCGCCGTTAATGTAGCCGGCGATATTAATTCCTAAGTTATGGTTCATAGTTTTTGCTATAATTATATTTTAATTGATTTAGTGCTTGACAAATATTTGAGCAAGGCTATAGTCTATGGTAATCTATTATCTGGTTTCATTTTAATCAAAACTAATCAGGAATTTGTAGAAAGTGATCGATCGCATCAACCACGACCTCTTGAATCTGCTACCCCCGGATGCTAAAGTCATTGTCGAAATCGGCTGTGGTACGGGTGCTATGGGCGCACAGTACAAGCTGACGAATCCCCACTGTCAGTATATTGGCATTGAATGCGATCGAGAAAAAGCGAAAATTGCAGTCGATCGGCTAAACTGGGTGACGATCGCCAATATTGAACAAACAGACATCGAAAGTCTCGATATCGCTCCAGGTACCGTCGATTGTTTGATTTTTGGTGATTTGTTACCTTACTTCAACAATCCTTGGGATATCCTCAAGCAGTATAGTGTTTTATTGAATCCAGAGGGGCAAGTTTTCGCCAAAATTCCCAATGTTCAATATTGGCGCAGAATTGTCCATCTGTTGCGGGGACAATGGGAAAATCCTGACGGCCAAATGCAGCACTGGTTTACCCTAGAAAGCATTAAATCACTATTTGCTGAAGCCGGATTGCAGGTTTACGAATTGCAAGGAAAGGGACAGAAAACCGACAATTTTGCCCAGTTTCAGGAATTGCTGCATCCAATGGTTAAGGCTTTGGAGCTAGAATCGAGTAGTTTTGCGACGGAAACGGGTGCTGAATATTATATCGTGCGATCCTCTTCGAGGGCTTCGCTAACGACCAAAACGCCAGTACCACCACGCAGATTACTGATCCAAACCATTATTATGGCTCCTACAGGGTGCGATCGCGTGCGAGTTTTGGAACCAGACAAATTTAGTGCTACAATTCCAGGTGTCCGCACCGTATCTGCGGTAAAAACCACAGAATTAATCGCCCCGCTTCCCGCCGAAGAAAAGGTCTTCGTTTGGCAACGGACAATTATGCAGTATCCTGCCTATATCCCCCGACTCAAACAACTTTTACAACAAGGCTATTTAATAGTAGCTGAAATTGACGACAATCCCATCCGTCGCCGGGAATATGCAGACAGCAATTACCTCAGCTACCGTGGTTGTCATTGCGTTCAAACTTCTACAGAACCCCTAGCCAAAGTTTTGCGGCAGTATAATCCCAATGTTGCCGTATTTGCAAATCAATTAGCCATTCTACCTCCGCCACGCAGTTATTCTGAAGATACAGTCACGATATTTTTTGGCGCACTCAATCGCGAAAAAGATTGGGAACCAATTATGGCCGCGCTGAATCGAGTTTTGGTTGCTCACAAACACCGGATTCGAGTTAAAGTGATTCACGACAGGCTGTTTTTTGACTCTTTGGAAATAGAACACAAGGAATTTGAATCATTTTGTAGTTATGAACGGTATCAAGAAATTATGTACAGTTGCGACATCGCTCTTTTACCGCTAGTTTCTAATCCGATTAATGAAATGAAATCCGACTTAAAATTTCTTGAATGTGCGGCGCGGGGAGTTGCGGTGTTGGCAAGTCCTACTGTGTACGAAAATTCAATTATTGAAGGTGAAACTGGGTTAATTTATCGATATGAAAAAGAATTTGAAAATAAGCTGAATCTGCTGATTTCTGATGCTCAAACGCGCAGACAAATAGCTGAGAGTGCTTACGAGTGGGTGCGCGACAATCGTTTGCTGTGCGGGCATTATCGGCAACGACATGACTGGTATTTGCAGATGCTGGATGATTTGCCACGTTTGAATGCTGAGTTGCGCGATCGGCTTCCAGAGTTGTTTGAGGACTGAATACGTTAAAATTTATAGAGTTTTTGAAATTATAGCAACTCCCAAACTTGCACCGCACCTTATTAATTCCTTCTTCCTTCTTCCTTCTTCCTTCTTCCTTCGGATTAATCCACACCAATGCGAATTCTATTCACTATTGCCCACTTTTACAATCCCAGCGGCGACGGAAAACACGCTTCCCAGCGAAATGATCCGCAACCGCGACTCAATGCTTTAACCGCTTGCATCACATCTCTGCAAGCTTTATACGGTAAATCTCAGTGCATGATTCACATTGGCGAATGTGCAACTATACCGGCTAATCAAGATCAAAATCATGAAATTGATATTGTTGTTTGCACTACCCAAGGCTATCATCTGTTAGGTCAACTGCCGATACAGCCGAAATCTTTCATGCACCATGCTACACAATGCGAACCGCTATTATTGGGGTTTGAGTGTCAGGCAGTTTTGCGGGCTTGCCTTGACAAATATGATTATTTCTGCTACTTGGAAGATGATTTGATTTTGCATGATTCATGGTTTTTTAATAAGTTAAATTGGTTTAGGCATCATGGGGGAAATGGAAATTTGTTACAACCAAATCGCTATGAAGTATCGCCTCAAGCGCCTGTTTTTAAAGCCTATATCGATGGCGATTTAACGCCGTCTGCGACTGCAAAATTTCAAAATGTGGAGGAACAGCGTCAATTATTGGGCAAAATCATGGAACAAAAAATCGTTTTTGAGCGGGCTTTGAATCCTCATGCTGGATGCTATTTTTTGAACGCTGAACAAATGAAGCACTGGGCTAGCCAGCCTGATTTTCTGGACAGGGATACTAGCTTTATTGGCCCGCTGGAAAGTGCCGCAACTTTGGGAATTATGCGGAATTTTAAAGTTTATAAGCCTGTTTCTGCTTATGCTAATTTTTTGGAGATTCAACACTTTGGAGCGAATTTTCTTAAGTTGATTGGTAATAAGGTGAGGCTTTCAGAGGAGGGATAAGTACGGGAATGAGATAGAGGATACGGCAGTGCCGTGTCCCTACCAAACATAATACCGTAGGGATACGGCACTGCCCTCTCCTAATTTCTAATTGCCTAACAGTCGATCGCGCAAATGCTTAATTCGATCGCGCAATTTACCTGCTTCCTCAAACTCCAACTTCTTCGCCGCCTCCTTCATCTGGGTTTCCAACCGCTTAATCAACTCAGGAATCTCATCTAAAGATAACTCATTTGCGTGTTCATAAACCTCCTCCAACTGCTGGGAATTCAGCTTTCGGGACACGTCTAAAAATGCCAGAATTGCATTACTCGATCGCTTTTTCGCGATCGGCTGTGGCGTAATTCCGTGCATCTTATTATACGCCAACTGAATTCCCCGACGGCGATCGGTTTCATCGATCGCCTTAGCCATACTATCCGTCAAATTATCCGCATACAAAATCGCCTGTCCCCGAATGTGCCGTGCCGCCCTCCCAATCGTTTGGATCAAAGAACGTCCCGATCGCAAAAACCCCTCTTTATCCGCATCCAAAATCACCACCAGAGACACCTCCGGCAAATCCAAACCTTCCCGCAACAAGTTCACTCCAATCAATACATCAAACTTTCCATCCTGCAAATCTTGGATAATTTCAATGCGTTGAATCGACTGAATTTCTGAGTGTAAATACCGGACTCGAATCGCCCTCTCCTGCAAATATTCCGTTAAATCTTCCGCCATCCGCTTCGTTAAAGTTGTCACCAAAACCCGCTCATTCAGGCTGACTCTTTCATTGATTTCACCCAACAAATCATCAATTTGTCCTGCTGTCGGCCGCACAAATATTGTCGGATCGACTACTGCCGTCGGTCGGATTACCTGTTCGGCAACTCTGCCTTCAGAAATCTGGATTTCCCAATCCCCAGGCGTTGCAGATACAAAAATGCACTGATTGGCTTTTTCCCAGAATTCCTCTGCTTTCAAAGGACGATTGTCCGCAGCACTCGGCAAACGGAATCCATGTTCGATTAATGTTTTTTTGCGCGCTTGGTCACCATTATACATTCCCCGAATTTGCGGTACTGTGACGTGGGATTCATCGATGACTAACATCCAATCTTGGGGAAAATAATTAATCAAACATTCTGGCGGTTCCCCAGCATTTCTGCCTGCTAAGTGGCGAGAATAATTCTCGACTCCGTTACAGTATCCTACCTCACGTAGCATTTCCAAATCATAGCGGGTGCGCTGTTCTTGTCGCTGTGCTTCTAATAGTTTACCGTTTTTTTCTAATTCTTCCAGCCGCACTTCTAGTTCTTGTTCAATTGCGGTACAAGCTGATTCTA
The DNA here is from genome assembly GCA_043718495.1 of Oscillatoriales bacterium. Taxonomy (GTDB): domain Bacteria; phylum Cyanobacteriota; class Cyanobacteriia; order Cyanobacteriales; family Microcoleaceae; genus Microcoleus. The sequence continues at coordinate 10,267 of JAYSVM010000068.1, forward strand.
ATCTCTCTTTTGGGGTGACAAAGTGGCGCGCTGGATAAATATTTAAAGCTTCTACATTTTGAATTGTTTTACCTGTCACCGGGTCAACATAGCGAATGGCATCGATTTCGTCGCCGAAGAATTCAACGCGAATAATTCGATCTTCGTAGGCAGGGCCAATTTCCAAAACATCGCCTTTGACGCGAAATTTGCCTCTACCTAAATCTATGTCATTGCGGCTGTATTGGACGTTAACTAAATCTCGCAAGATTTGTCGCTGATCGACTTCCATTCCTACTCGCAAGGGGATGGCTGCTTTCAAGTATTCGGCGGGCATCCCCAAACCGTAGATGCAGCTAATGGAGGCTACAACTATGACATCGCGGCGTTCAAAGAGCGATCGCGTGGCTGAGTGTCGCAACATATCAATTTCTTCATTAATTGCCGCCGTTTTCTCAATGTAAGTATCGCTGACGGCGATGTATGCTTCCGGCTGATAATAGTCGTAATAACTGACAAAATATTCGACTGCATTGTTGGGGAAAAAATTACGCAGTTCGTTGCACAGTTGAGCGGCAAGGGTTTTGTTGTGGGCGAGCACTAAGGTGGGCTTGCCGATTTTTTCAATAACGGCTGCAATGGAAAAGGTTTTGCCCGTACCTGTGGCTCCGAGTAAGGTTTGAAATCGATCGCCTGCTTGGATGCTTTTGACCAGTTGGGCGATCGCTACTGGTTGGTCGCCCGTAGGCTCAAAGGGCGCTTGTAATTGAAAAGATGCTGCCGCAGTTACCATAGGAAAATGTAGCTATTACTAATAAATATTAACAAAAATCCAATTTATTTGCAATTTAGTTGAGAAACTTGTTAGAATTCATCATATTATTTTAATCATTGACCAAGCATAAAAAGCAGAAAGCCCAAAAACGTAGGCTTCTTAGTCCTGAGCTTTCCGAACCCAACAATCAAGGCCCAATAATCAAAAGGAAAAAAATTATGAGTGTCACCCCCAAAGAGAAAGGCAATGCGATCGCCCGTCGTGGTAAAGCAGCTTCCAAGAGCGAAGCGGCAGTAGTCAGTGAGGCCAAAGCAACAGGAATTCAACTCTATCTGCCCGCTGGCTCGCCCAATCGCCCTGTGGGCCCAAATGATTTTACGGTGAGCGAGATTGTCTCCATGTCGGGAAAACGCCCGATCGGCACTAGCACCTTGCATATCAGCGAAACCTACGGCATTGTCGGCAACCGCCCCGTAGAAGCCAGCGATTTGGAAGTGGTTGCTACACTGGGGAGACGCCCGATCGGCGCTAGTACCATGCAAGTCAGTGAAATGTTCAGTATGTCAGGTGCGCGGCCGGTTGGTGTCAGCAATCTTCACATTGATGAAGTTTACTCGACAATGGGTGGCAATCGACCAATTGCTTCTAACGAGATTGACGATAGTTCTACTTTAATGGGATTTTTAGATTAAGTTGTTGTTAGTTGTTATTAGTTATTAGTTATTGGTTGGTTGTTAAAGGTTATATACTGTAGGTTGGGTAGAGCGATAGCGAAACCCAACATCCAATAAGCCTCTCCAATAATTGAAACAGGCCGGAAAGCCTGTTCAAGACTGCTTTTACGGAGATGTCCAATTAATGAGTGTTGGGTTTCGTGCCTCAACCCAACCTACAGTATTAACTCACCAATAACCAATAACCAATAACCACTAACCACTAACAACCAACTAATTTGATGGTTGCTGATATTTACTCAAAAAAGCCGCAAATCGCTTGTAATCCAAAGGCTTCCTCAAATACTCCGCCGCCCCCAATTCCAAACCATGATTTTTGTCATTCAAAAAAGTCATCATAATCACCGGAATATCAGCCAAATCAGGATCGGCTTTCAAAGCAGAAAGTACAGTCCAGCCGTCCATAGTAGGCATCATCACGTCCAGAGTAATCGCATCTGGCCGCAACTCCTTCGCCAACTGAAGTCCCGCTTCACCAGTAGCCGAGGAATACACCCGAAACCCTTGTTTGGACAAGCAGCGAGTCATTAAATCCCGTGCATCTGGATCGTCGTCAATCACCAGCACTGTAGAATTAGGCTCTAAGGAAACAGTCGATCGCACTTCTGGCTTATTTTCTACCTCTACTGCATCCATTTGTGAATTTAAACAAAGCTGATTTTTAGATTCTTGATCATGCGTAACTTCTTGTTCGCTTTTAACCACAACCGGCAACCGGATTGTAAAAGTAGAACCACTTTGAAACTCACTCTCAACAGTGATATCTCCACCCATCATCTGGCAAAACTTCTTGCTAATTATCAAGCCCAAACCAGTACCGCCATACTTGCGAGTAGTGGAGTCGTCCGCTTGGGAGAAAGCCCCGAATAGCTTCAAAACCTGATCCTCAGTCATACCAATGCCTGTATCAGTGACTTGAAATACGATCGACTGTTGGTTAAAGCTAGACTTAATACTAAGTTGATCGTCGGAATTGTCGATCGACAAAACCGTCTCCTCTTCCCTCCAAGCATTAATCATAATTTTACCGCGATCGGTAAATTTAGCAGCATTGCTCGCCAAATTCAACAGCGCTTGCCGTACTTTTGCCACATCAGCGCGCATCATGCCGAGATTGCTATTGCAATCAACAGTGAGAGTATTACCATTTTTCCCAGCCAGTGGTTTCACAGTAGTTACCACCTCCTCAATCAAATTCGACACCTGGAAAGTCTCCAAAGAAAGAGTCATCTTCCCAGCCTCAATTTTAGAAATATCCAGGATGTCACTAATAATAGTTAGCAACTGCTTGCCTGCCATATTAATGCTTTCCAAATCCATAACAAATTCTTCTTCGCCGAGTTCTTGAGCCTCTTCTTGCAGCAGTTCGCTATAGCCTAAAATCGCATTTAAAGGCGTTCGCAACTCGTGAGTCATATTTGCTAAAAATGTGCTTTTTGCCCGGTTAGCCGCTTCCGCAGCATCCTTAGCGACTTCCAATTCGTGACTACGTTCCTCTAGCTGCTGGCGACGCACTTCTAAACCATTGAGCAAACTACTAATTTGCTGGGCCATTGTATTCAGAGTAGAAGACAGCACACCGATCGCATCATTAGAAACAATAGGCGATCGGGCTGTCAAATCACCGCTCGCCATCATTTCCGCAGTTTTCCGCAGCCAGCCGATTTTCCGAATCAATGCCGACACCGACACCAAAGCAACTATTCCGGCGATCGAACTCAAAACCAAAGCCCCCATCAGCAAACGCTGAGTGCGAATTGCCACTGCCAAACTTTGCTGCACTAGCAACGTCATAGCTGCATCAGAAACTCCCGCCGGCACAGAAGCAGATTCTATTTCCAGCAAATAGTTTTGCATCTGTGCAGAACCGATCCACCCAACCCCCACAGCCATCCAAGCGATCAATACCAAAATCGCAAACAGTCCCATCAAAGAAGCACGAGTTCCCACCGATATCTGTCTGGGAACCAGCGCCGCCGCCCAAGGATAGCCCTTCAGGAAAGGATCTGGGCTCACAGGTTCGCCAGAATTCCAAATCTCGTCTATTTGACCGTCTAACCTCACCTTGCCAATTCGCACTGTCTTCCAGGTATGCTGCGTTTTGCCATCTATTTTAACCTTGCCCGATGGTGCAGTCAACTCAATATTTTTAGCAGCTTTCCTAACTTTCACAACTTCTATTGAACCCGCTTTTTCTACTGCTTTTTTCCACAAATAAACACTCAAATAAGCAGCTTCAATCGGGTCATCCGTGACTCGATCTTGCCCATATTTCTTTTTGTAAGCCTTGACAAACTTCTGATTTTCTGGTGTATCCACCGTTTGGAAATAGTTCCAAACTACCAAATGTCCAGCAACATTTTCAGGTCCGATCGCCCGTACCTCTTCCTCTGCTAAACTAACCGACATTACCAGCAATTTATCAGCCGTCAACCCAGCTTCCCGCAGCTTTTGAAAAAAAGCCACATTGCTATCGCCATTGAGAGTATTCAGAATCGCATCCGGTTGAACTGCTACAATATGGGCGATCGCCTCATCAACATCCCTCGAACCCAACGGCAAATAAACCTCCCCCGCCAACACACCGGAGAATGCCGCCAGTTGAGCTTTCACAATCTGATTTGCCGTGCGCGGAAAAATATAATCCGAACCCAGGAGAAAAATTTTCCGCTTCGACTGTGCCAGCAAGTAATCCACCCCAGGTACAATCTGTTGATTCGGAGCAGCACCAGTATAGAAAATATGCCGAGACTGTTCAAGTCCTTCGTACTGCACCGGATAAAACAGCAAGCCATTGAGATCCTCGAACACTGGAAGCACCGCTTTGCGACTAGCCGAAGTCCAGCATCCAAATACCACAGCCACCTGCTCTTCCAAGAGCAATTGCTTAGCTTTTTGAGCAAAAGTTTGTAAATCGCTTGCCCCATCTTCTACAACTGCTTCCAGGGTGTGTCCCAGAACTCCTCCGCTGGCGTTGATTTCCTCAACAGCCAACAGCGTCGCATCTTTAACTGAAATTCCGCTGACAGACATTGTGCCTGTCAGCGAATGCAACACGCCTATTTTGATCGGCTCGCGAGCCTGGGCTGGTGTGAGTGAGTTAGAACTCCTTGCTGGCATAGGGTTTTAGATGCTTGTTAGTAACTTAAATTTTAGTTCTATCTTGCAGGAGTTGATCCGATGCTAACTGTTATTTTGTCGATTATTTAACCATACCGCAACAAAACTTTGTAATTCCTGTACTCTCTTGATGTCGAACTGGCTCGCTTTTGCGCCTTTGGACGGTAAAATGTCGATCCCTGGTACAAAACCATCGAATATTGTCCTCAATCTCCCTTCAGACAGAGGAACATACCCGTTATTTCTCTTACTATTTATCTATGGCTAACATTCAAGTAGTCATAGATAAAATACTTTTTGCAAACAAAAGGGTGCAAGTTTATGAATATCGACGAACAAAACGCAACCGTCACAGCCAGCAGCAACAAAGTTAGTTTACCAAAATCTAGAGAGGAATTACTCGCAGAGCAAACCGAAAAATCCCTCGGCCAGCAGAAACAAGAAAACGCTGACACTATGCGTGCTGTGGAACAGTTGAAGGAAGAAATGCAGCACAAAATAGATGAAGAATGTCATCACAATATATAGCAGAAGGAAGAAGGTGTGGGGAAGACAGGATCTAGAGTTTCCCAGATTTGGTAGAGGCGGGTTCCACCAATCATATATAACGATTACCAATAATCTAGATAAACCTGCCCCTCACCACCTATTTCTACCTATAGAGGGAGTGCAAATAAGAGCATTAATCAATAATATTAATTTAAGTACAAATTGTCACACTAAATACAGACAAGGAGAAATCAATGAGTATTGAAGATAGAGCAAAGGCAACTGCCAAAAACGTCGAAGGCGCAGCTCAAGAAGCTCTAGGCAATGTTACTGGCGACCCCAAGGATAAAGCACAAGGCAAAGCCAAGCAAAAACAAGCTGAAACCAGCCACGCAGTCCAAGACGCAAAAGATGCCGTCAAAGACGTAATAGACAAAGCCTAATATTTGATGAAAGGGTCTCAATGCCAGACCCTTTCAACTCTTCAAAATATTTTTAAAGTGGAGGAAAAAAGGTGAGTTTACTTCAGCAGAGCCGCCAAATAATTGTTGGGCTACTTTTGGTTTTAATACTAAGCTTTACCACAGCTTGCACAACAAGTGTTTCAGCTCAAAAACCGATGAATGCACCTGTAGCAATTGGTGGCAGTCGGGGTAGTTACGCGCAGCTAGAACGCGGGAATACCGCAGCAGGTCAAGATTTTGGTCAATGGGTAACAAAGACAGCTAATGGACTGGTTCAGGATGCCTACGTGCGTGACAACAACAAGTTGGGAGTTGTGATTACCCCGCAAGTCCGCCCTACAGAAGTCAAGGATTTGGCGAAATCTTTAGCACAAGGTTTTCACAAAAAATTTCCGAATCAGGATGTCAGTGTTTTGGTTTATGCGCCAGATAAAAAACTGATTTTGACCGCCAAGTACGACCAGCAATCAAATCAGATCGAATACAAGTCTTGACCGAGTTAGTCAGTTGCAAACGTAGCCAGTTTGTGGTTTAGTATGCCACTAATCATTGGCAAAAAAGTCTCTATTAGAGACACATATGTTGTCTAGATGGGAAAAGAATTACGATGAGTACCAGCGATAATTACAAGCGTCAAATCATGAGCGATTTGGCAAGTGGTGATCGAGAAGCAATGCCAGAAACATCCGCCGAAGAATACGAAAATTTTGATGATTTTGCTCAGCGAACTTCGCCAGATCAGCGCAAACAATTATTTGGTCGTTCTCTAAATCATGACTCTTTGCCGCCGGCTCAATTGGAACCGGAATTGCAAAAGGCGATCGCCCAAATTAAACCAAATGAACGGGATGACGTGGCGCGGGAGTTTTTCAAGCATTTGAGCAAGCGAGGATTGAACGATCGCACATTGGAACAACAGCTAGGGCTTTCTACTCACCACGCTAGCCGCATGAATGCTGACGATGTTACCAAATTAGCCTCGTTTACCTATCACAATCATCCGGATGTTTTCCAAGAAGTGTTAGCCGAACAGCCTAGTTTGATGAAATTTTTGGGAAACCCAGTTGTGGCAGGTATTTTGGGAATAGTTGCTGCTAAGTGGCTCAACAACCGCAAATAGTCTCACATTTAGAAAATTCTCAAAGCTAATCATAAAGGGCGATCGTCAGTGCGATCGTCCTTTAATATTTTATTCTGATCATCGCTGTTTATTTTAAAACGAATTCCCAATTCCCAATTCCCAATTCCCAATTCCCCATGCCCAATTCCCCATGCCCCATGCCCCATACCCAATGCCCCATCCCCAATTCCCAATTCCCAATGTAGGATGAAGTGTTGCCGTGAATTAGAAAAAAAATGAACATATCCTCTATTTGGCGAAAACTCCGCAGCCAGCAAGCCCTCGGCTTTAGTGTATTGTTAGCAGTTTGCCTCGTATTCATTGGTTGTTCCCCCGCCCAGTCAGCCGATGGCAATCCAGTCGATCCCAAGTTAAAAGAGCAAGTATTGCAGATCATCCGCGAAAACCCGCAAGCAATTTTGGAGTCGGTACAAGCATACCAGCAAGAAAAGCAGCAGTCTCTCAAAGCAGCGCAGCAGTCATTTTTGCAGGAGATGAAAACTAATCCTAAATCTTCTATTGGCGATTCTCCCAATACTGGTGCAGCCTCACAACAGATTGTACTTCTAGAATTTTCCGATTTTCAATGTCCGTTTTGCGCCCGCGCTCACGATACTGTCAAGCAGTTTATGGCAAAACACCAGGACAAAGTTACTTTGGCCTACAAGCATTTTCCCTTAACCTCAATTCATCCTCAAGCGTTACCAGCAGCCAAAGCAGCCTGGGCAGCCCAACAGCAAGGTAAATTCTGGGAATATTACAATGCTTTGTTTGAGGGACAAAAACAGTTAGGCGAGGAATTTTACGGATCTCTTGCCCAAAAACTCAACCTAAAAGTAGATAAATTCAACACCGATCGCAACAGTCCCGCAGCCGAAGCCGCCATTCAGAAAGACGTACAACTCGCTCAGAAATTGGGAATCGAAGGCACTCCCTTCTTTATTATGAACGGCAAAACCTTCTCCGGGGCGATCGAACTTGCAGAAATGGAAACCATCCTCGCTAGTCTCTCGAAATAAATGAGCAACAGCAGAAAAAACTGAATTTCCAGAGCCCCGACTTATCAAATTAGTCGGGGCTCTATTAATTTCTCTGTGTTCTCTGCGTCCTCTGTGGTTAAATCATTCTTAAGCTTTGAATTAGATAGATTAACTTTTTGTACAAATGGATATCGTTAACTGCTGAAATTGCTAGAATTAAAGCAAACGATGAGCTCTGCGGCGACCTTTGATATATCAACTATAGAGAGAGGAATCACCTCATGACACCCTTAACATCTCCAACCGATCGCACCAGTGGATTATACGTGCGTTCCCCGGAGGGAGAACAACTCGTTTTCCCTTTGAAACATACAGAAGTCCTAGCCCAAATATCCGGAAATCTATCGCGAGTTGAAGTCTCGCAGAAATTTGAAAATCCTTTTACCAAGCCACTGGAAGCCGTCTATATTTTCCCGCTACCTGCCGAAGCAGCGGTAGATGAAATGGAAATTAAAATTGGTAATAACACAATTAAAGGTAGCATCAAAAAACGCGAAGAAGCTCAAAAGATTTACGAAAAAGCCAAACAAGAAGGTCGAACTGCGGGTTTGCTAGAACAAGAGCGAGATAATATTTTTACCCAATCCCTCGCCAACATCAAACCCGGTGAAGAAATCGAGGTCACGATTCGCTATACTGACAGCTTGAAATTTCTAGCTGGCGATTACGAATTCGTGTTTCCGATGGTGGTTGGGCCACGATATATTCCCGGTACGCCACTGGATGAAACGGCAGCCAGCGGCAGCGCCCCAGCCCCAATGACAGTTAATTCCGATACCGATATCGTCCCCGATGCGTCGCGGCTGAATGCCCCGATTTTGTCTCCGGGAAGGCGATCGGGACACGATATCGGCGTGACGCTGGAAATTGAGGCGGGCGTACCGATTCGCAACGTCAATTCCCCATCCCACAAACTGGAAATTGAATATTTCGACTATCCTCAAACTTCCCCAAGCAGCGAGCAAAAAAATGGGATGAAGGTGTGCGTTCAGTTGGGTAATGCAGATACAATTCCCAACAAAGATTTGATTGTTCGCTATCAAATTTGTGGTCGAGAAACTCAATCGACGGTATTAACTCAATCGGACGATCGCGGCGGGCATTTTGCAGTTTACTTGATTCCGGCGATCGAATACAAAACTGATGAAATTGTGCCGAAAGATGTTGTATTTTTAGTCGATACTTCCGGTTCACAAGCTGGTGCACCTTTGCAGCAATGTCAGGCACTGCTAAGGGAATTTATTAACGGATTGAATCCAGCCGATACTTTTTCGATTCTGGATTTTTCCGACTCCGTGCGGCAACTTTCCAAACAACCGCTACCGAATACAGCAGAAAATCGACAACAGGCGATCGCCTATATCAACAAACTACGCGCTAACAGTAGTACCGAAATGTTGGGCGGGATTCGGGCTGCGATCGATTTTCCCGCACCATCCGGGCGCTTGCGAAGTGTGGTATTCCTCAGCGATGGTTTGATCGGCAACGAAAATCAAGTTTTCGCTGAAGTGCAGCAGCATCTCAAACCGGGGAATCGCCTGTACAGTTTTGGTGCGGGGAGTTCCGTCAATCGCTTTTTGCTCGATCGCCTTGCAGAAATCGGACGGGGAATTTCGCGGATTATTGGGTACGACGAACCCGTTAAAGAATTTGTCGAAAAGTTCTTCCAACAAATCAACAATCCGGTGTTAATAAATCTGGAAATTACTTGGCAGGGAGAGGGCGAAAACCCGGTAATTTATCCATCAGTTGCGCCAGATTTATTTGCCGAACAACCGCTTGTTTTATTTGGCAAAAAGGGCGATCGCCAAACTGGAACGCTTCAGATAAAAGGAGTTAGTGCAGGTGGACACCAGTACATCCAAACCTACGAAATGAACTTTACTGAAACTGGAAATCCGGCAGTTGCTCAGCTTTGGGGACGGCACCGCATCAAAGATTTGATGAATCAGATGGTGCAGTACGAAACCAAGGTGGAGGTGGAAACAGTCACAGAAACGGCGCTAACCTATCAGCTTCTGTCGCAATACACGGCTTTTGTCGCCGTCAGCGATGACGCGCGCGTCGAACCGAATGTGGAATCTATTTCGATGAATGTGCCCGTAGAAATGCCGGAAGCGGTGGAATATCTGGGCGTATTTGGTGGCCACACAGACTATATAGATAATGGCTGCACAGACTGGATGGAAGCAGAAGGAGAATTAGAACGCGGCATCTCATTCGGCAGCTTTGCGGCAATGGCTTGTGAAGAGATCGAAGAGCTCGCACCCTTAAAGGCGCGCCGTACATCACCTGTAGAAGTCGTTAACGCTGCGGGGTTCGATGAAGAGGCGATCGATAGTTTAAACGAACACTTGGCAACTCTGACTGTGCCGCCCGGTACAAACGGCGAATTGGTGTTAGAAATTGTCTTCAGTAAAATGCGTCCCAGCCGAATAGTTGTGGATGTTGATGCTTCGACTTTGGCGGATGTGGAGTTGCTGAAAACAATTAAAAAATGGCTCTTTAGCTGGCAGATTCCTCACTCTATTGGGAATACAGTGCGCCTGACATTGCGGGTGCGATCGATTCCGGTTGCATCAGAATGACAGAGGAGGCGGCAATGCCGTGTCCCTACCCAAATTAATTGTAGGGAAACGGCACTGCCGTCTCCTGATTTCTACGCCAAATTAATTGTAGGGAAACGGCACTGCCGTCTCCTGATTTCTAC
>JAYSVM010000069.1:0-6098 GCA_043718495.1 Oscillatoriales bacterium
TAGCCAAACCAGTTGATGCGATCGAGTTGTTTGGTTTGCTGGCTGTTCATCTGCAACTGACTTGGCAGTATGATGAGATGCAAGTAGATGTGGCTTTGATCAACAGTCAGGTATCTACGACAGAGTTGATTGTTCCACCGATCGCAGATTTGCAACTTTTACTGGAACTAGCAGAGGATGGTTTGCTGAAAGAATTGGTAAAAACTGCTGAGAAAATTGGAGCGAAGGATGTTCAGTATCAGCCATTTATTCAGCAAATTCAACAGTTGGCAAAGCAATTTAAAACTGAGAAAATAGAGGTATTAATTCAAAATTACCTTACTAATCGAGATAACTAGATAATGAAAACAAGTGTTACTGGCTTAATTTTGATTGTTGATGATACGCCGACAAATCTGGATGTGATTTCCGAAGCGTTGAGTGATGCGGGTTACACTGTGGCGATCGCGACTAGCGGCGAACGGGCCCTAAAACAGGTAGAGAGGCGATCGCCCGATCTGATTTTGCTGGATGTGATGATGCCAGGAATAGACGGGTTTGAAACCTGTGTGCGGCTCAAAGCTAATCCCAAAACTTGTGATATTCCGGTGATTTTTATGACTGCTTTGTCTGATGCAGAAAGCAAGATTAAAGGGTTTGAAGTTGGTGCGGTAGATTATATTACCAAACCTTTTCAAGAACGAGAAGTGTTAGCGCGGGTAAAAACTCATTTGCAGTTGCGTTTCTTGACTCACAATTTAGAACAACAGGTTTCTCAAAAAAATGCTGAGTTACAAGCTTCTCAACTCCAACTAATTCAAAGGGAAAAAATGTCCGCTTTAGGCAACTTAGTAGCGGGTATCGCCCACGAAATTAATAACCCTGTTGGTTTCCTTAGTGGTAATATTCAGCCTGCTTTAGATTACATCAATGATTTGTTTGGGCTGATCGATCTGTATGAAAAAAAATATCCCCAGCCCGATGCTGAAATTACAGCAGAAATGGAGCAGATCGACTTGGAATACATCCGAGAAGACTTGCCCAAATTAATCGGTTCTATGAAAGAAGGAGTGAAGCGGATTAAGGATGTAAGTACCAGTTTGCGGACGTTTTCGAGGGCTGATAGCGATCGCCCTTTGCCTTTTAAGATCCACGAAGGAATTGACAGCACTATCTTAATTCTCAAACACCGTCTGAAAGCTTCGGAATTTCGCCCGCCGATTGAAGTCCTGAAAAATTACGGCAACTTACCTGCGATTGAATGCTATGCGGGACAGATCAATCAGGTGTTCATGAACTTTTTAGCCAATGCTATTGATGCTCTAGAAGACTCTGATTCTGGACGCAGTTATCAGGAGATTGAAGCAAATCCGAATCAAATTTTGATTACAACAGCAGTTTCTGAAGATAAAGAATCAGTAATCATTCGGATTAAGGATAATGGAATCGGGATGAGCGAATCAGTACAGCAGCAAATTTTCGATCACTTATTTACAACGAAAGCTGTGGGGAAAGGCACGGGGTTGGGTTTGGCGATCGCGCGGCAAATTGTGGTAGAAAAGCATCGGGGTGCGATCGAGGTGACTTCTGTACTGGGATTGGGGACAGAATTTGCGATCGTGCTTCCTTGCAACAGTTTGGAATGAATTTCTACATCGACTTCTGGCTTGTTTGCAACATCTGGAATGTATTATTTTTCAACTATTTTATCAAGTTTTTCTTTGATAAACAAGTCTAAAAAAGAATGGAGCAAAAACAAACTACCGAATGCTGACAAACCGAAAGCAGCGATCGCCTCCCTGCGATATCCGCCTACCAGCAGCACTGTCCCAGTCAGCAACACAAAACCAGTAAAACAGGCATAAATTAGAGTTTTTAAGGCTAAATTGATGCGTTTCAGCGCGCGTTCGTTCTCTATGTTTCGCACTCTAATTTGCAACTCGCCATCTTGAATCCGCTGCTCTAAACGTTTGAATAAAACTTCCGATTTGCTAGGCTGCTGTAACTTATATCTAATAAAATCTCGCGCTTGCCTTGCTAGTTCTCCCACCGTATTGCCCCGACCTTTACTGATAGCAATACTCTTGACAAAAGGCTGAGCTGATGCTAGGAAATTGTAGTCTGGATCGAGAGTTCTAGCAATGCCGTCAAGAGTCGTCAATGACTTGACAATAAACATCATTTGTCCAGGTAGGCGAAACGGTTGCTGCTCGAACATGATGTAAAGTTCGTTTTTGATTTCATTAAAGGCCTGAAAGTCGATCGGCTTATCAATAAACTTATCCAACAAAAAAGTAATCAGTCGGCGCACTGGCATCATATCGGGCATTGGATCAACTAAGCCGATCGCAATTAAAGTATCTAGTACCTCATCACTATCCTTTCTCATCACAGCAAAAAAAGTCTTGACCATCTCGTCTTTTGCCAGAGACTTGACCTCTGCCATCATCCCAAAATCATAAAAAATTAAGCTACCATCTTCAGTAACGGCCAAATTTCCTGGATGGGGGTCAGCTTGAAAAAAACCGTCAAGCAACAACTGTTTCAAGTAACAGCAAATTCCGAGTTGATTGAGCTTAGCAATATCTACTCCAATCGCCTCTAAACTAATGCGGTCGTCCACTTTAATACCAGGAGCATATTGTACTGTCAGCACTTTTTTGGTAGTGTATTGCCAATAGACTTTGGGGACAATAATCCGAGGATATTCCTGGAAATTAGCACCAAAGCGATCGGAGTTTTTACCTTCTTGTACATAGTCAATTTCTTGATATAAAATCTTGAAAAACTCATGATAAATAGATTCCAGGTCGTATTTGCGAATCCAAGGAAAATAGTTATTACATAAATTCATTACTTGGCGAACCGCTTTTACATCCAAGTCAAATAATTTTTCCAATCCGGGGCGCTGTACCTTGACAACGACATCTTCTCCGGTGTGCAGTCTAGCTTTGTGAACTTGTCCGAGACTTGCTGCTGCGATCGGAAATGGGTCAAAATCACGATACAAGGCATAGATATCTTTGCCCAATTCTGATTCTACAAGGGCGATCGCCTCTTCGGAACTAAATTCAGGCACCCGATCCTGTAATTGTTCCAGTTCCTTGACATACTCAAGGGGCAACAAATCAGCTCTAGTGGAGAGAGACTGCCCGATTTTAATAAAAGTCGGGCCCAAATCCAACAAAGTATTCACCAACCAATGAGCGCGAATTCTTCTAGTATGGGCAGATTTATTTTGTAGCAGTCCATCCCACCACAAGCAAAATATAAATTTTGCAGCCGCGGCAAAAACATCTATTTGTCGTGCTAGCGGCGAATATTGAGAACGTTGCCAACGCAGGGTCTTTGGTGCAGCTTTTGTGAGCATAATATGGGCGATCAAATTGCTGTTGACTGTTCGCTGTTGACAGTTGACTGTTAGCTGTTTGCTGACCACAATCAACTGTAAATTGTCAACTGTCAACTCTTCTCAATTTTAGTTTTACTGATCATTCCAGACTAGAGAACTCCTTGTGAAATTGTGGCAGAGTCAGAGTAAAAGATGTACGCCACAACTCATCACCTTCAGAGTTTTCTGACGGACAGCTATCAACCTCAATAGTACCATTCAAGTGTTTTACTAAATACTTTACCAGAGCCAGACCCAAACCCATGCCAGGGATAACTTCGTGAGCAACACCAGTACCACGATAGAACTTGTCAAAGATGTGCGGCAAATCATCTGCAAAAATACCGCGCCCCAAATTAGAGACACTCAGGACAATACGGTCGGCTACTTCAGATACGTGCAAAACTATCGTAGTTCCAAAAGCCGAGTATTTTCCAGCATTCATCAGCATTTCGAGTAAAATACGATTGAGGCTGTCCCGATCGCTTTCCAAGGCAGGTAATGACTGTGGCAACTCAACCGTCAGAGCCAATCCCCTATGTTCCCACTTTTTCTCAAAATCCCTAGTCAAGTCTTGAATTAAATGCTTGATATTGATCTGGAGTAGACAAATAGGGACTTGCTGAGACTCAAACTGCTTTACCGCCAGCAAATCCTCAATCAGACCAATTTCCTGAAAACACTTCTGCTCTAAAATATCTAGATACTTAGCCCGACTTTCCAGCGGCTGTTCAGCTTGTTTTAGCATCACAATCGCCAGCTTCATGATTGTTAAAGGGGTTCGCAATTCGTGATTTACACAATCAAGAAAATCGTCTTTTATCTGTTTCCACTTTCGGAGTTGCTCTAGTTGATTGGCAGATTGCTCGTATAATTGCCCTTGGATATCTAGACTTTGCTCCAACTGACTCATGCTGTCCTTGACAAGAGTTTGCAAGTCCTTGATGGTCTGATTTTGGATAATAGCTGTGCTGACTTGAGTTGCGACTAATTCTACGTTGTCCAATTCTTCGGGGGCCCAAGTGCGGGGCGAGGAGTGCTGCAAAACTATGAACCCCAACACGGTGTCTGCCTCTCTCACACTCACCAGAGGAACCAAAAGCAGGGCGCGACTATCCTGGAGATTTAAAATTTCTGCGGACTTCTGCTGTTGATTGCTAATTAATTCACCTGCATCAGAAAGGGCTAAGGGTTTGGGTGCGCTGTTGAATGCTTGTTGGCATAAACTAGATTCTGATATCCAAAAAGCAGGGTAGTTATTTGATTTTGAATTGGGTATTTTAGATTTGAAATTGGCAGTTTTGTCTTGGTTTCTTTTTGTGGTTTTCGAGTTCTTTTTTTCGGATATATTTTGTTCAATTGACTGTTTACTTTGATATTCTTTACGGCTAGATTCGCAAATTAATTCGACCTTTGTTTTGGGTGTTTGATTTAAAGAACGCGGTTTTAATGGTTGACCTGTATATTTCAATAGCAATATTTGAACTCTATCCACTTCCAGAATGTCGGCGATACTTTCAATTACTTGCTGCAAAATTTCATGGATTTCTGAATTTGTATTTATCTCTTTGGCAACGCTGCTGAGGAGATTTTGATGTTTAGCTTGTCGCTGTAATTGTTGGTTTAAGTTGGCAATTTCTTGATTTTTTTGAGTGTGAGCAATGGCGGAGGCGATCGCATCTGATGCTAGCTCTATACACTGTTGGGAAGTGGTAGACCACTGGTGGGGTTGCCATTTGCCAAGCATAATCATGCCATTGATAGCGCCACCAAATCGTACTGGGGATGCCAAAATTGCCCGGAAAGGAAGGGGGGGTGTCAGGGGGTTGGGGGTGTTTGTTGTCTGCTCATCTATGTCCGAAATTGCGATCATCTCGCCGTCTGCGAGTAAATTTGCGAAAATGGGATGTTCGATCGAGCTTAAGGGCGAGTTTAATCTGGTTATTTCGGTTAAACCCGCTGTGGCATCAGAAACAACTGTGGAATTTGTTCGATCGCTCAAAACGCGCCACCCAGCATTCGGAATTGCGATTTGACTGTCAGTTACGGCGGTGACAAAACAGTAGTCTGCTTGACAAGCTGCTCCTAAAGTGTTGGCTATTTGCAGCAGTGTTTCTCCATCGGAACTTGTCGCGATTATTTGGTAAATTTGTCGCCCGACTTGAGCAGGATCGACCTGGTACTGCATGATTCGATCCAGAAATTTTTGGACTGATACTGGTTCTCTGATTTGTTGTAGATGCAACGTACAAGACTCTGAGGGCGATCGGTCGATCGGCTCACAGTCTTGACTTCCCTGATAATTGGTCATGGCTACCAAGCCTTGTATTTTGAGATTGTTGAGTGTGCGATCGATGTAAGGTTAGAAGCTAACATTATCCAGCTTTTATGCTCACTGCTTGGTGACACCCCTCTCCAAAACCTGTGATGTTTCCTATTTCAGTCTGTGATCATAACAAAAATTTTTTGTGATTCAAATTTACCTATCGAGTGATCGCAATCACAAAACTTGGAATTTTCCGGTAAGATATTCTGACTAAAAGCCGAAATGAGGACACGGCAGTGCCGTTTCCCTACGGGGATATTGAATGTGCCGAAATGAGGACACGGCAGTGCCGTTTCCCTACGGGGATATTGAATATGCCGAAATGAGGACACGGCAGTGCCGTTTCCCTACGGGGATATTGAATATGCCGAAATGAGGACACGGCAGTGCCGTTTCCCTACG
>JAYSVM010000070.1:0-20593 GCA_043718495.1 Oscillatoriales bacterium
GTTGAAACAAAACCACCAGTTGCTATAACTCCGGCTGTTGAAACAAAACCACCAGTTGCTATAACTCCGGCTGTTGAAACAAAACCACCAGTTGTTGTAACTCCGGCTGTTGAAACAAAACCACCAGTTGCTGTAACGCCTCCTGTGGCGATACAACCACCTGTAACAATACTGCCAATCATTCCCATTCCAATACCACCGGTGCAACCGCCTAAAATCGCCCCAGAACCTCCTAAAATTGAACTTACGCCGACACCTGAAGCGCCGATTGAAACCATATTACCGATTAGTTTACCGCCAGAAAAACGCGCATTTATCGGCATCATCGATACTGGATTTGCGCCGAACAATCCCGATTTAGATTACTCTAAAGTGACATTGGGGCGCGATCGCATTGACAAAGACAGCAATCCTTTGTTTACTGCTGGTACTGGTAACGAACACGGCACATTTAGCTGGGGTTTGGTGAGTGCAATTCAAGGCAACGATAAAGGCATTGATGGCTACAATGATAAGGCGAATGTTTATCTAAGTCGGGCAATTGGTTCGGGGGAATGGGATTTAGCTTTAACTGATTTTGTGGGTGAAGCGAAGGCACAAAAACAGAAGAATGCGATCGCCCTTTTGCCCCTCGATTTAACTCAAAAGAATGCTGACGGAACCATTACCACTCGTTACGAATTTACCAACCGAGAACGTGCTGCATTAGAAAATGCGCGTCAGAGTGGAGTGCTGTTAGTTGTGGCGGCTGGTAATGACGGCGGCGTGATGTCTGTTTTGGGTCAATCTTCCCAGGAGTTTGAGAATATTATCACGGTTGGTTCGTCTGATGGATTTGGGCGATCGGATTATTCCAGTTACGGTTATGGTTTGGATATTTTAGTGCCCGGAGGTGCGATCGACAATCCGACTTTATCGACTGTTGGCGATGATATTGGCACCATGTCGGGAACTTCTGCATCGGCGGCTAAGGCGGCGGGGATGGCGTCTAAGGTTTGGGAGGCTAATCCTGATTTGAGTGTGACTCAAGTGATTGATGTTTTGACTGGAAGTGCGATCGATTTGAAGGAGCCCGGATGGGACAAGGAAACGGGTTTTGGGGTGGTGAATTTCAATAAAGCTGTGGCAATGGCGAAGGAAACAGCGCCGCAACTTTATATTCCGACACCTTTCTCGAATCCGACAACTTGGGGTTTGGAAGGGCTGGTGACACCATTAGAAAGGGCGACTGCCGATGAGTTTAATGGCAAATACTATGATTGGGTGTCTCGCACTCTTCAGTTTGGAGATACCCTAAGTCAAATTGCACTTGACACAATGGGCGATGCTTCTGCTGATGCTTACAACTTCATTGCTAAACGCAACAGTATTTCTGATGCCGATGAAATTCAGGCTGGGGCTACGATTGAAGTTCCCAAGGAGGTGTCTGGACCTCAGCCACCCATTGACAATCCCGTACAGCCACCCATTGATAATCCCGTACAGCCACCAGTTGACAATCCAGTACAGCCGCCAATTGACAATCCTGTACAGCCGCCAATTGACAATCCTGTACAGCCACCACCTAGTTCAATTTTTCTCAACGGACGCACCATTGGTGGCAATTTTTATCCAGTTTTCCAGAATTATCAAGAGACATTGGGCAATCCGACTTCCGATGTCCTCACTGCTGGTGGCGCCAGCTATCAACTATTTGACAAAGGCTCAATTGTTAGCAGTAAAAATGGAACTTTCCCGCTTTATGGTGCTATCCGTCAGGAATTCTTGAAAACAGGTGGATTGGATGGCTGGTTGGGCGCTCCGAAGAGTGCGGAAAAGGGGCAGGGAGATGGAACGCTCATCCAATACTTTGACAATGGTTACATTTCATGGAATGGGGTTAAGGCGGTGGCTTATGAGGAAGGTAAAGGTATACCCTCAACTACTCCCCCTACTCTTGGCAATCAGCCAAATACGGGAATGCCAGACTTTAATAAGGCTGCGTATCGTGAAAATAACCCCTTGTGGCAGAATGGATATGCACCAGGATTGACAAATCCACCTACTCCCAAATTAGGGCTTGCTAAGGGCAATTGCACTTGGTATGCGAATGGTCGTTTGCGAGAATTAGGTTACGACTCAAATGTTTTGGATAAACTGATTGTCAATGCCTCTGATTGGGACGATAGAGCTGCTGCTGCTGGCATATCGATGTCGAAGACTCCTCAAGTTGGTGACATTGCCCAGTGGGAAAGCAATCATGTTGCAGTGGTTGAAAAGGTCAATTCTGATGGAACAATTCTAATTTCAGAGTCAAGTTACTCTCCTAATAGTGGTAGTTCGATTGATTACCTGTACGGCACAAGAACCATCTCCGCATCAAACCCAAGTCGATTTATCCATGTGCCTTACAGTGGTTCTTCTGGAATTGGAGCTAGTGGCAGTTTCTTTAATCCATCGACTTCTGATAACTCATCAGGGATAAAGTTTGAGCCTGCTAATTCATTTGTAGGAATTATTCCGAATTTGGGATTATTTAATCCTCAGCAGTCCCCTAATAATTTTTCTCAGATTCCCACTCTTAATTATTGGCGTTTTGACAAAACCATAGAGTATATGTACTCTGAGATGAAAAGTAATCCTTTGAAGTTTGTACAGTATCAAACTAGCTTGCCTCAACCTCCATTGATACTGTGGAATCATTTAGTAAGTGATGGTCAGGCTTGGGATCACAAACCAAAATTAGAGGCTATGCTGAATTTAGCGGGGCCAGATGGTAAGCGTGGAAAGACAGGAACACCTGAAGCCAAAGATGATGATTTTTACTTTCCTATTCGAGGTGACTCAGAGCATGAATATTTTTACGACATCTGGTCTAACATTCATTACGGCTATGTGGGTAATGCACTAGGTTTTGACCGCAACACTCTTCAATTCGGATCTTTTATCAATGATCTGCAAAAGTTACGCAATCCTTTTGGTCTCAGTAGTGATGAAGCAAGCATAGATATAGGCATTGACCTGTGGAACAAATATAAGCTTGACTTAACTACCGATCAACTACGCGATGCCATAGTTGCAAAAAAAGATCCACTTGACAAAACAGACCGCCTAATAAACGGAGTGTAGATTGGCATTGCTGTTTCCGTAGAGGTATTGCAGGAGAATGAGCACTTTTTATCAGGATAACTCTCAAGAGCGATAGCTTTTTATGTGGGCAATTCAGAAGAGCGATCGCCCATAATTTATCCAACGATCGATCGCCCTTCTTACATCTGCGTTAATCACCATCCATCTGCGGTCAAAAAAGATCGATCGCCCTTCTAATAATTCAGAAGGGCGATCGCCCTTCATCAATCTATAATTTATGGTTAAACAAGAGCGATATGCGATAAATTCAATACCAGTCCGCGATCGCCAGTCCTGAAACTCTCGAAAACTCCTTGACATTGTGAGTCACAAGAGTTGCTTGAAGTGAAACGGCTGTCCCTGCAATCAAAACATCGATCGGGCCGATGGGAGTGCCTTGTTGCTCCAATTGAGCGCGGATTGTGGCAGCAGCAAGAGCACAATCGCGATCGAAAGGAACAACATTAACTCGGCTTAAAAGTTGCTGAAGTTGTTGTGTACGTTTTGCAGGCGAAGTAGATTTAGCAATACCCACTTGCAATTCAAACAGGACGATCGTCGAAATGCCAATTTCTTGAGGAGATACATTCGCAATGTTTTGGGCAACTTGTCCTTGTCCTTTGAAATAGTAGATTAATGTATTTGTATCCAAAATGTACATCTAGAAGCTCTCCCGCAAGATGTCTTCCCCGGACTCAGCACGAATCTCTTCCAGAGTAGGAAAGTCATCTGCCCACGCTCCAGCTAGGGAATAAACCAGTTCCGTCCAAGGAGTTGCAGAATCTACTACATCGGTGGATTGGTTCGCATTCAGGTACTTGGCACGAATCAACTCAGCGAAAGTGAGAATTTCGCTAGCTTGGTTTTGGGGAAGGGTTTTGACGATCGCGTAGATTTGTTCAATAACAGTCATAATCGGATTATAGATTAAGAGCAGTTTAGCTTTATTTTAGCAATTATAACCTAATCCTGCAAGCTACAAATCCTCCCTACAACGTTAAAATCCCCAGAGAACAATGACTCAAACACTCAAGATCCAACACTTGCCACCAGAAGCTATTCGTTCGCTGATGCTCCATTTGCCTGATTATGTGAAAGTCGCCCTGATGGAAAAAGCTACGGAGCTAGAATGCTCTCTGGAAACTGCGCCCAAACTGGTAAAATTCTAGCAAATTAAACACGAAATCCAAAATGAGAGTCAGCAAATTCAACTTTTGTGCGATCGCAATTTTCCTAACTTTGGGCATTTTTGTTGCCATCAAAGCAGATAGCGGAATTGCACAGTTCACTGACAGCCAAAAATTAACTCAAAAGCCTCCTATTCCAACCCCTTCGGTATCGCCACTTACTAACCAGCAAGGGCCTCCTGTTGGTAGTGAATCCCTGCCCGATCAAGTAGCCTTAGCCACCCATCTGCAAAGCATTAAAGCCAGAGTCTACGGTGCTTACTGGTGTCCTCACTGTCACGCACAACAAGAGATTTTTGGCAAAGAAGCATCGACTGTACTTACTTACATTGAGTGCGATCCGAAAGGCAAAGATGCTCAACCCGATTTGTGCAAAGCCTCAAATATTAAAGGCTATCCTACATGGGAGATTCGAGGTAAATATTATACAGGAATGCAATCTTTGGAGAAACTTGCCATTTTATCTGGGTATAAGGGTAGTCGCATTTTTCAGAAACAAGTTCCTTCTCCTTAAAATACTTAACAGATCAGGCAAATCTTCTCAGCAACAGAGGACATGGCAGTGCCATTTCCCTACAATGTTACGTAGGGACATGGCAGTGCCATTTCCCTACAATGTTACGTAGGGACACGGCAGTGTCGTCTCTTCTTCTCTTAATCAAATCAAACAACATTACAAAACGTTGCGATCGACTCATTGCCGATTTTAATTATTCAGTATAAGATTTAGTAAGGGTAAAATCAAACGTGAAATATCAACTCCTTTCTTCAGTCTAAAATCGAAAATCAAAAATTCAATAAAATACTCAAGAACTTACAAATCGAATACTCCGATCACCTTTAATAACGTAGGACTTTTAAGATGAAACAGAATTTAGTTATCCTAGCTTTAAGTGCGATCGCCCTCCTAGGACTGCCCAGTTGCAAAACCACTAGCGATATTGCCCCCACGACAATAGCACCCAAGACTGTGGCAACATCAACCCAAACCTCGATCAAACTTGGGGGGTCAAGCAGTACGTTGGGTCTAATTAAAGTGTTGCAAACCAACTACGAAGCTACGGCAAAAAATGTCAAAATTACTCAGCTAGAACCGGGGCAGTCCGAAAATATAATTAATGGAGTTAAAGTCGGATTAGTCGATATAGCTGCAATCTCAAAAACATTAAAGTCAGAAGAAAATGATGGCAGTTTAGAGTCTCGTGAGGTTGCCCATGATGCCCTTTTGGTTGCTACTCATCCCAGCGTTACGGGGGTAAAAAATCTGACTACAGAAGATATCAAGGCTATTTATAGTGGTAGCATCACTAACTGGCAGCAAGTCGGAGGAACCGATGCTAAAATTGTGCTACTCGATCGCCCAGAAGACGAATCTGCCAAGCGACTCTTGCGGAAATATTACCTAGGAAATGACTTGAAGAGTTCATCAGAAGCAGTAGTATTTCGGAAAGAAGGGGAATTGATCGAGGCGATTCAAAGCACTCCTTACAGCATCGGTACTTTTTCCCTTGCTCACGCAATTTCCCATAAACTACCTGTCAACCACCTCAGTCTCAACGAGGTTGAACCAACACAAGAAAATGTCAAAGCGGGTAAATATCCGATGGTGCGGAGAATTTCAATTGTCTGGCACAAAAACCCGACTGAGGCTACTAAAGGGCTAATTAGATACATTGATAGTCCGCCAGCCATGAATGCGATGGAGCAGTCTGGGTTTATTTCCGTCACCCCATCCGCCAAGAATTAAGGCTATGGCCATTCAATCCAGATACGCGCGATTACCCGTTTCAGTCAAGTTGTTATCGCCACTGTTGTTGGCCTTTCTGAGTCTGTGGACTACCGGAACCTTGGGTTTTGGTTATTTCGCGAGAAACAACTTAGAACAGATGGCGCGGCAGGAGGTTGCGGATCTGGCTAGTATGCTGCGAGAATCTTTAAAGCAAAGACAAGAATCACTCAATTTGAAAACCCGTTCGGTGAGTGAGGATAACAATGTGATTAAGGCTGTAGTTGCGGGCGATCGCGCTTTATTACTACGGACTATATTACCAATTCAAGCTGGCTTAAAACTGGATTTGATTAAAATTGTTGACGCTGATGGTCAATTTTTAGTGTCTTCGCAGTTGGGAGCAATCGGCCAGGCGAAATTGCAGGATGCCTCTGTCAACCGTGCCGCTCGAACGGGATTGGAGTTATCAGGAATTCTGCTGGCAGAAAACGCCGCTCCATCTTCGATGATTGGGTTGATCTCGATCAAATCATCTCAAAAGGTT
The DNA here is from genome assembly GCA_043718495.1 of Oscillatoriales bacterium. Classification (GTDB taxonomy): domain Bacteria; phylum Cyanobacteriota; class Cyanobacteriia; order Cyanobacteriales; family Microcoleaceae; genus Microcoleus. The sequence continues at coordinate 6,569 of JAYSVM010000070.1, forward strand.
CTAGCTGGTTTGGTTGTGGGAGTAGCCATTGACGACACATTGCTCCAGTCAATTAGTGGCGACACATCCATACATTTGGTGGTTTTTGAGGGCGAGAGGATAACGGCGGCGACTTTGCCACTTAATCGCGATCGAGCTTGGCAATTTCCCCAGCCAGATGAGTTGCCCACTAAGATCAGGATTGCTAATAAAGAATACCTGATCAAAACAGTTGAGGTAGAAGGTTTCGATCGCGCAACCCTCAAAATTGCTGTACTCAAATCTGCTGAGGAAATAGAGCAAGCAGAACAACAGTTATGGTTTGTGGTGGGTGGCTTTGGTCTATTAGGAAGTCTTCTGATCGGAGTCGTGATGATCGGAGGTTTTCGTATGACTCAAGCTCTCAGCCGTCGCATTCAAGGATTGACTGAGGCAACCCAGGAATTAGCCACAGGCAATTTAGACTTTTGTATTCGGGTTGATAGTCGGGATGAAGTGGGGCTTTTGGCTCAGGGATTTAATAGTATGGCAGAACAGCTTACCACTCGCGATCGGCAACTGAGCCAACAGGTGCAACAACTAGAGAATACCCTTAAAGAACTGCACCGTACCCAAGCTCAAATGGTGCAGAGCGAAAAAATGTCGGCACTAGGGCAAATGGTGGCTGGAATAGCGCACGAAATCAACAACCCAGTCAATTTTGTCCACGGCAACTTGTCTCATATCAATCAATACACCGAAGACTTATTACGATTACTGGATGCCTATCAAAAGCAGTATCCCAACCCGCCTCAATCGATTCAAGATGACCTAGATGATGTGGATCTCAACTTTCTAAATGAGGATCTGACTAAAATTCTTAAGTCGATGAAAATGGGCACCGATCGCATTCGGGATATTGTGGTTTCCTTGCGTAATTTTTCTCGTCTCGATCAAGCGGAATTCAAGCCTGTAGATTTGCATCAGGGCATTGATAACACCGTGATGATTTTGCAACATCGCCTCAAAGCCAACGCAGAACGCCCAACTATTGAAGTAGTGAGGGAATATGGCGATATACCATTGGTAGAATGCTATGCAGGTCAACTGAATCAGGTTTTTATGAATTTGCTATCAAATGCGATCGATGCTTTGGAAGAGGGCAATGCAGGACGTAGTTTTGAAGATATTGTTGGCCAACCGAATCGGATTTCGATTACAACTACTAAAACCGAACAAGATTGGGTGCAGATTGCGATCGCAGATAATGGTACTGGTATTCCAGAAAAATCGCGATCGCACCTATTCGATCCTTTCTTCACTACTAAACCTGTAGGTAAGGGGACAGGATTAGGTTTGTCCATCAGCTATCAGATAGTGACTGAAAAGCATGGTGGCAAATTGTGGTGTGATTCTACCCTGAGCGAAGGCACGAAATTTGCGATCGAGATTCCAATACATCAGCCACTAATGCCTACTTGATATGATATGAATTTAGTAGCCAAAATTAGGAGACGGCAGTGCCGTTTCCCTACCCAGATTAATTGTAGGGAAATGGCACTGCCGTCTCCTCTAACGCCACCTTAACTAAAATACTCTTCAACAATCTTCAAAATCCGCGATGCAGCCAAACCGTCTCCAAAGGGATTGATTGCCATTGCCATTGCGTTGTAAGCATCAGAATTACTCAGTAACTCTGCGGCGGCTGTCGCAATTATATCAGAATTAGTACCGACAAGTTTAGCAGTCCCCCCAGAAATTGCTTCCGGCCTTTCTGTGGTTTCTCGTAATACCAAAACTGGCTTACCTAAACTAGGTGCTTCTTCCTGCAAACCACCCGAATCTGTGAGGATTAAATGACATCTTTGAATCGCTCCAACTAATTCTGTATAATCCAAAGGTTCAGTTAAAAAGACTCTGGGATGGTCGCCCAAAAGAGCTTGCAAAGGTTCTCGCACAGTGGGATTTTTGTGCAGTGGCAATAGCAAGGCTGTGTCAGAAAATTGCTCTAAAATTTGGAGAAAGGCGCGGGCAATTCCTTGTAGTGGTTCTCCCCAATTTTCGCGACGGTGCACTGTTGCTAGGATGGTGCGATATTTGCTCCAATCTAAGTTTGGAATTTTGCATTCTGGTTTGTCTTTGGCTACGGCAAGCAAAGCATCAATTACTGTGTTGCCTGTACGGTGAATTTCTCCCAAAACGCCCGATCGCGCCAAATTCTCCGCAGCCAGCTCTGTTGGGGCAAAATGCAGCCGTGTGATCTGAGATATCAACCGCCTGTTAGCCTCTTCTGGATAAGGGTTAAACACATCATCCGTCCGCAAACCGGCTTCTACGTGACCGACGGGTATTTTCTGGTAAAATGCTGCTAAAGCAGCGGCGAAAGCTGTGGTTGTGTCACCTTGTACTAGGACAATTTTGGGCTGTAACTCTTTGAACAAATCCTCTAAACCTTGCAAACTCCGACAAGTAATGTCTGTCAAGGTTTGTTGATGCTGCATAATGGCTAAGTCGCGATCGGCTTTTAGATCGAACATTCGCATGACTTGTTCGACCATTTCTCGGTGCTGGCCTGTTAAAATTACTTGGGTGTCAAAGGATGGGGAATTTTTGAACTGTTGAATTACTGGGGCTAGTTTAATCGCTTCTGGGCGCGTTCCTAGAACGATGCAAACGCGGTGCGTGGATTCGGGCATGGTATAATTAGGTGTAAGTTTATTCATATTTCTTGGAACAGGTATCTTACCTGTTTTTGACATTGTTGCAAGATCTCAGTTGATACTCACATATTGCAGCATTCTTAAGAACGGGCAAGATGCCCGTTGCACAAAACTCAATTTTATTGTGGAACGGGCATCTTGCCTGTTCCTAAATAGGTAATTGACATTGTTGCAAGATCTCAGTAGGGCGGGTTTTCGAGATTGTCGGTTTTTGGCAATGATTGTTTGTGAACCCGCCCCTACAAAATTATTGATATTGGTACATTTTTATTTTTTAATTTGTCATGCCTTATCGTTACATTTTATTTTACAAACCTTACGATGTTTTAACTCAATTCACTGACAACTCAGGGGAAGTTAAACGCAGAACTCTGAAAGATTATATTCCAATTCCTGATGTTTATGCGGTGGGAAGGCTCGATCGCGATAGTGAAGGACTTTTGTTGCTAACTGATGATGGACAAATGCAGCACCGACTGAGTGATCCGAAATTCGCTCACCCCCGTACTTATTGGGTGCAAGTCGAAGGGATTCCCGATGCAGGTGCGATCGCCACTTTGCAGACAGGTGTCACAATTCAAGATTATCGGACTCGATCAGCAAAAGTGCAATTATTATCAACAGAACCACTTTTGCCACCCCGCGAGCCGCCGATTCGATTTCGCAAAAGCATACCGACAGCATGGCTGGAAATGACGCTGACAGAAGGCCGCAACCGCCAAGTCCGCAGAATGACCGCAGCAGTTGGGTTTCCGACTTTGCGGCTAGTTAGAAGTGCGATCGGAAATTTGAGCCTCGAAGCCCTCAAACCCGGTGAGTGGCGAGAACTAACCCAAGCTGATTTTAGATTTTAGATTTTGGATTTTCGATTGAAGAATTGCAGTCAACAGTCAACAGTCAACCGTTAACCGTCAACTACTTTCGGGCTGGCAAAATAAAACTCTCATTTCCATCCTTATCCTTTTTCACCTGAGCTCCCAATTTCACAAGAGCTTGTTTCGCTCTTTGCCGCACAAATTTGTCCTTTGTTTGAGCATAAACCATACTCCAACCAGAAAAACGCACCTGGACGCTATCGGGATCTCGACGCAAATACTCAGCAGTAGCACGAAACATTGGTGCCAACTGCTGCCCTTGTGGGGTTCCTTCCACCCAGTCAGCGGCCATTTCGTGCGATCGAATTGACTCAGGAATGTCACCAAGCAGCAACAATTCATCAAGACCTTTATTTCGCCAGACTGTCCACGCTTTGGGGTCAATTTGTGGTGAAAGGGCGCTAGTACCGCGTTCCATAAACTGCACGGCAATTTCGGGTTTTCCTTGGTAAAAAGAAACGGCAACTGACAGAAACGGGTAAATTTCTACTCGCCGGGGGTCGCGTCGCGTGATGATGTCAAAATAATCAGGACTCAGGCTGTAACCTGTGACGTCTCGCGCTTCGTCATCGCCAAAATATTGCAAAAATTTGAGAAATGCCCAATCTGCAACTAAATTGTCAAACCCAAAACTAGGAAGAGCTTTAAGCATTTTCAGTCGCAGGGCTTCTTGCTGTTCGGATTTCTTGAAATCAGCGGCAGACATTGTAGGTAAAGGCAAAAGCTCATCAGTTCTGATCGGCGAAATTCCGCCTAATTGCTGATTTGACTGTATGGTAACGACTCCTGCTAAGGCTGCTGTGGCAATAATTCCACTGACGAGCAGACTCAACCACTTTTGCGAAAATAGTTCGATTTTAGATTTCACGGCACTATTAAATATAGGATTTTAATTAATTTTAATTAAAATAAAGCAATTATTGGTTGGCGATCGACTATGAAGGCCGTTACACTATACAAAAGGATGGTGTAACCTCCATAACATAGTTTAAGTAGGGATTTTAGATTTTCTAGTGCTCTAAAATCTCAAATCAAAAATCTAAAATAAAATTGAGCAAAATTCAATGAATGTAGCCCGCAGACGCTTTTCTAAGTTACAGGCAGCCCTGTTCGGTGGGGCGATCGCCACAACCGCTTCCATATCTTTACTGGCGCCGGGCCTGAGTCAATCAGTCCGAGCTGAGCTTCAAGATAGCCCCAAAGTTGTTTTAGACGAAGCTTGGCAAATTGTCAACCGAGAGTATGTTGATGGCAGTTTTAACAAGACTGACTGGCAAGTAGCCCGCCAAGACTTGCTGAGCAAAGATTATACCTCTCGCGAAGCTGCCTATGTAGCTCTCCGCAAAGCCCTAGAGAAGTTAAACGACCCCTACACTCGCTTCATGGATCCGAAGCAGTACGAAGCACTAACCAGTCAAACCTCTGGGGAACTGACAGGGGTAGGGATGAGGCTGGAAGCGGACGAGAAAACCAAGGATATTACAGTTGTTGAGCCAATGGAAAATTCCCCGGCGCTGAAGGCTGGGATTCAAGCGGGCGATCGCATTTTGGTGATTGATGGCAAACCTACCAAAGGTATGACTGTAGCCGATGCAGCTCAAATAATTCGGGGCGCTGAAGGTACAAAAGTCACGCTGCGGATTGCTCGATCGGGCAAAAGCGAGTTTGACATCACCCTGACTAGGGCAAAAATTGAGGTAGCAGCAGTCCGCTACAGCCTCAAGAATGAAGCCGATAAGAAAGTCGGTTACATCCGTTTACAAGAGTTTAGCTCCCACGCAGGCGAACAAATGCAGGCCGCAATTAAAAAGCTCTCGGATCAAAAAGCTGATGCTTTTGTGTTGGATTTGCGCGGGAATCCCGGTGGGTTGCTGCGAGTCAGCATTGATATCGCTCGGATGTGGATGGATACAGGCGCGATCGTCCGTACAGTCGATCGCGCCGGAGATTCTCAGGAAATGAAGGCAAATCGCACTGCGATTACTGACAAGCCTGTCGTAGTGCTTGTAGACGACAACTCGGCGAGTGCTAGCGAGATTTTGGCAGGTGCACTCAAGGATAACAAGCGCGCTACCGTGATGGGCGGTCAAACTTTTGGCAAAGCCTTAGTACAGTCAGTACATTCTTTGTCCGACGGTTCCGGCTTAGCAGTGACGATCGCGCACTACTATACTCCCAACGGTACTGATATCAGCCACAAGGGCGTTACTCCCGATGTCAAAGTCGAAATCAGTGACGAACAAAAGCTGAAATTAGCCAAAAAACCAACGTTAGTTGCGACTAAGGACGATCCTGTTTACGCCCAGGCGATCGCACTTTTGAAAACTAGCGCTTGGTCAACCCGTCCCGTTGTTGGCAAGGAAGCTCTTGTTCCTAAAAACTAGATAAAATTGATAGTAATTAACAATTAGCTTCAAAACAAAACCCGCGTCGGCGGGTTTTATTTTTGTAGCCAAAATGAGGAGACGGCAGTGGCGTGTCCCTACAATATTATTTTCGGTAGGGACACGGCACTGCCGTCTCCTCTTTATCATTCCGGTGTAACCGGAATTGATATGACTGGATTTGACCTAATGGGCACTGCCGTGTCCCTACCTCTGCTTTATAGATGTGAATACAGCAACACAAAGTGTGGTATGCTCTGAATGCGAAATCGGTTCTAGTGAAGAGCAGCCACCAGAGGTAACGGGGAAAGTTCGGTGCAAGTCCGGCACTGTCCCGCAACTGTAAAGGAGACAAGTTCTCCAAGTCAGGATACCCGCCGATACCAAAATTCAATTGAATTCATCTGCGAGGTATATGATGACTACTCAATCTTCTTCTTCTTCTTCAATTTGGCAACAAACCGCACGGTTGACGCTTTCAACACCCGTGCAAGCCACGCTCTACATCTCCCTATGCGCTTTGACTATTTGGACTGTTTACTTCACAACTTATCCTGCCGTCCATGACAAAGTGCACTCTCTGCGCCACCACACTTTGATGGTTAGTTGTCACTAGACAAGATTGTTGTTATCAGACATCGACCATATTTATTGTAGAACAGGCATCCTGCCTGTTCAAGACCTGCTTTTCTGGAGAGGTCTATTTCAAATAAAGTCCTTAAAATTCCAGAATTAAAATGTCAAAATTAAAGTTTTCTGCACTCATCAGTGCTGTCTGCATGATGAGTATAATTTTCTATGGTTGGCTAGGGTTTTCGCAGTCTCCTCAACCAACTGTGAGACTGACTACCGAACCGCCAATCAGCCAGATTTTACCCTTTGAAGCCGAGTCAACTACACCTTTACCTCCAGTGTCGTTAAAGCTGCAAGCTTTAGATGCAGCGGGTATTCCCTTAGAGAATGCTCGAATCAGCTTGACAATTCTAACTCCGCCTAAAAATCCTTGGTTTACCACCGATTTTCCAATTGTGGAAGGAACAAAGTTGCTGGAAATAGAAGCTATTGCACCTAAAGGTGAGTTGCAAATCCAGCAAATGTTGCCGATTCGGGGAAATTATCAATTGTTAGCAAATGTGACTCCGATCGCACAAAATGCTTTTAGTCCAATCCAACAAACTTTAACACTATCTCTTCCAGAAAATGCGGTGAAGTATCGCAATTTTGCGATTTTAGCTGCGATTTTGTTGATTGTTGGGCTAGGCGGCGGTTTGGTGATTGGAGGGAAGCAACAAATTCAAGCAGGAGAAATAGCACCACAGAAAGTGCGATTGCTGTTGAGTGGAGGGATCATAATTGCGATCGCTACCTTGTTATACGTTAATGTCAGCGCTGAAATCGCCCAGTCTAAGATGTCGATGCCAATGTCTCACATGATGATGGAATCTAAACCGACAGAAAAGACCAGCCCGATTGCCCAATCTCAGGGTTTAGAGGTGCGACTTTCTGGAGATGTTAATGCGACAGTAGGTAAAACTGCTAACTTACAAGTGCAAGTCACCGACACCAAAACCAATCAACCAGTCACAGATGTATTGTTGAATATTAAAGTCACTCCAGCCGAAGATGAGTGGATTGCTTTTGCCTACAAAGGTGCCCCAGATGCAGCCGGAAAACTGCTATGGCAAGAGCAGTTTTTTGATGGTGCACCTCACAAAGTTGAAGTAGAAGTTTCTCCCCAACCAAATGCAGCCCGTCAGTTTCCACCAATCCAGGTTTCACAAACTATTGAAGTTGAGGGAGTCGCGCCTCCTTTTTCAGTGCGGTTGACTGTCTTGGCTTACTTGACAGGCATTGTAGTTGCCGGAATGGCGATCGGATTTGGATTGCAGCGCCGTTTGCTGGCGTAGGTTAAGAAATTACGACACGGCAGTGCCGTTTCCCTACAATTAATCTCGTGTAGGGACACGGCAGTGCCGTTTCCTCTATATCATTCCTATTGTCAGGGTTTTGGATTTGAGAGATTTTGAAATTCGCGACTTCCCTGATAGCCAGATAAATCAGCTAACTCCTCCAAAGATTTTTTACCTGGGTACAACTTACCGTTAATTTCCCAAGCAGGAGTAGCCTCAATCTTCGCAGCTTGACAAAGATCAACCCTCGCATTTTTCCCTTGAGGATTACACTCGATATAATTGAAAATACGAGCCGCCTCTTTGCCAAAACTTTCCTTCTGCATCTGACAATGAGAGCAGGTAAAAGAGCCGTACATTTTAGCTCCCACTCTTTTTAAATGCTGCGCTAAAGCAATTTCCGAAGCACCAGAAGATGTTGTGGTATTCATGCTAGTCTCCCTAGCACTACCGAGATTATTCACATCAGCATAAAGAGCCAAAGAAGAAATCACAACTAACATAGATACCATAATTCCGATGAAAAATAGTTGCCCGATATCATCCCATTCGCGACCGATTAATGATAAGACAAACAAGCTAGTTGCAAACAAAGCAGAGGCAATACAGTAAATACAAGTGGCTTTGATATCAACAGTCAGTACATACATCAGATATCCGCTAAAAATCGTCATTGCTGTGCCACCAGCAAACAGAAATAGTCCCGTCCAAGACTCTAACGTAGAGCGGAGACTCTTCTGTTCAGAGGGATTGACAAATAAGGGAGCTACCGCAAAAATGATCATGCTCAAATAGCCCAAAAAACCAAAGAGAGAAAGAGGCAAACCAAAGACATAGGCATAGGGACTAGAAAGCACGATATCGCAGCCGGCTATGGGACAAGTTACCGCTCCTTGCGATAACTTGACAGCCGTTAGATAGGCAGTTACCGCAGCCCCTATCGAGGCAATTCCTGCCATAATCGGGCGGGAATAACGGTGAATCCAGGGCAGAGAACGTTGACGACGCATAGTATTTTTAACCTCAGAATGTATATCTCAATTGTGGGTAAGGTGGGCATTGTCAACCATGGGAACTCTCTATTTCAAAACTCTAGTCGCATTGAAAATAGCTGCTAAAGCCACCCCAACATCGGCAAAAACTGCCTCCCACATTGTAGCTAACCCAAAAGCACCCAAAGCAATAAATATGCCTTTGACTGACATGGCAAAAATGATATTTTGCCAAACAATATTGTGAGTTTTTCGGGCAATTTGGATGGCTTCAGCCACCTTAGACGGTGCATCTGCCATGATCACAACATCGGCAGTTTCGATCGCCGCATCCGAACCCAAACCCCCCATCGCTATGCCCACATCAGCTCTAGCAAGCACGGGTGCATCATTAATTCCATCCCCGACAAAGACTATTTTATCGCCTTTTTTAGATTGGCTAATAAGTTTTTCGATCGCCTCTACTTTTCCTTCGGGTAATAATTCGGCTAAGTAGGAATCTAAACCGAGCTTTTTCGCAACACTATCGGCTACAGCTTGATTATCTCCTGTGAGCATCACAATTCGCTCAACACCGAGTTTTTTGAGGTCGCGAATAGCCTGTACTGCGTCTTCCTTAAGCTCGTCAGCAATCAAAATATAGCCAGCATAGCGGTTGTCTACTGCTAAATGGACGATCGTACCTTCAGCATTGCAGACATCGTGAGTAATGTTTTCTCTGTGCAACAAACGATCATTTCCCGCCAGCACAATTTGATTGTTTACTTTGGCTCGAATGCCGTGTCCCGCTATTTCTTCGTAATCTTGCACATCCGATGAATCAATCTTGCGGCCGTAAGCTTCCACGATCGATTTCGCGACTGGGTGATTTGATTGAGATTCTACTTGAGCCGCTATTTCCATTAACTCTGTTTGGGAAAAACCATTTCCAGGCACAATTTGTGCTACTTTAAAAACTCCTTTAGTCAAAGTTCCTGTTTTGTCCAAAACAACTGTCTTGACTGCTGTCAGGGTATCGAGAAAAGTCGAGCCTTTAACCAAAATCCCGCGCTTGGCTGCACCGCCAATTCCCCCAAAGTATCCCAAAGGAATGCTAATAACTAATCCGCAAGGACAGGAAATAACTAACAAGACTAGGGCGCGATAAACCCATAAAAATCTGTCTGCATTAGTTGCTCCTGAAATGAACAAAGGGGGAATTAGAGCCACTGCGAGCGATGCAAATACTACAAAAGGCGTGTAGTAACTGGCAAATTTGCTAATAAATTTCTCAGTTTCCGCTTTTTTGCTTCTGGCATTTTCTACTAATTCCAGAATTCGGGATATTGAAGATTCACCGAAGACTTTTGTTACCTCGACGGTGAGAACTCCTGTCTGGTTAATCGTTCCTGCTAAAACTGTTTCTCCAACTTTCACGGTTCGAGGTACTGATTCTCCAGTTAGTGCAGATGTGTCAATCTGAGAATTGCCGTCGATAATTTTACCGTCTAAGGGGATTTTTTCTCCTGGTTTGATAAGGATGATATCGCCGACAACTACGGTTTGTGGTGCAACTTTTTTGATGTCGCCATTTTGCTTGAGGTTGGCGCTGTCTGGGCGAATCTCTAAGAGCGATCGGATCGATTGACGCGATCGCCCAACGGCAAATTCTTGAAAAAGTTCTCCGATTTTGAAAAACAACATCACCCCGACTGCTTCGGGCAATTTGTGAATAGCTACAGCGCCGAGTGTTGCGATCGTCATTAAGAAATTTTCATCAAAAAATCGACCTCGCAGAATGTTGCGGCCGGCAATAGTTAAAACATTCCATCCACTCAAAAAATAGGCTGGGATGAAAACCAGATATTCACCTATAGAATAGGGGGTGTTGTGCAGTTTTTCTTCAAAAAGTAAGCCGCCGACAAATAGTACAACAACCAATATCACAGGAATCAATTCTTGCTTGAGGTTAAAATCTCCGTTCCCGTGGTTATGCTTATGGTCATGGTTATGATTCTCATGGCTGCGATCGTGATCGTCATGACAGCAGCAGCCGGAATCGCTCGATTTGGCTTTTTGCATGGTTTTTCCTGGGTTGATCCCAACACCTGATTGTATGAATAGATATTCATATTGTATAGTAAAAAATAAAATATACTAGATTTTTAACTCAAAATCTAGCTATTTTTGAGACAAATATTGTTAAGTTGGTAGGGAATGTTACTAGGGATTAAGAGAAACGGCAGAGGACACGGCAGTGCCGTTTCCCTACGACAGTCTAGGTAGGGAAACGGCACTGCCGTGTCCTATTCTCAGTTTCTTGAGCTAGATAATGATTATCCATAGTCGTTAGTCATTAACTAATTAATCCGCCGAATAAACTCTAAGGGCAAACCGTCTGTATCGGCAATAAAAGCTACTTCGTAAACATTTTGCCCGATCGCCTGTTGAGTCGGTTCTAATAAAACTTTCAGCGGCTGAAACTGGCTTGGTTCCTCAGAGGCTGCTTCCTGAAACCGCTGTTTTAGAGACTGTAACCAAGTAGGTAAGTCAGTTGTAGACTCAGTTAAATCGAAAGATAGATGATAGTATCCAACATAATGCTCGTCTCCAAAAGCATCGGGTGCGGGTTTAGGTTCGGGGATTTGAATTAATTCGATGCGTCCGTTGAGCCCTTCCATCCAACAGGCTAGAGTGTAACCGGTGGTAAAGCGATCGCACACAGTAAATCCCAACTGTTCGTAAAAGGCGATCGCCCGGTGAATGTTAGCAGTGCGAATTGAGGCGTGGTGCATTTAATTTTGGAATTGGGAATTGGGAATTGGGCATCGGGCATCGGGCATCGGGCATTGGTAACTGGAAGCAACAAATAACTACTGACTAACGACTAATGACCAATGACTAATGACTAATGACTAATAACTAATAACTATTCAAACAACCGAAAATAGGGATATCGAATCGGAACTCCCGGCTCTTTTTCCAAGTCAAAATTAATCACTTCCCAGCAAGGTTCCTCCTGGGAATCGGGGCTAAAATCAACAGGTAAACCGTAAAGCTTCGGCATCGGCGATTCCGATTCACCCCTCCAAGATGTGCTGCGTTCTAAATAAACGCTGATTAATTCCCGATAGCGTTGGGCAATGATGATGCGAGTTGCTCGGTAGCCTTGAGTATAAAGTCGATCGAGCGCTTCGTGAATTTCAAACCGAATTCCATCGGGGTGAGTGTGCTGGCGATACCATTCCTCCTGCCAGTGGCGCCAGTGTCGCCCAGACTGAAGGTGAACTAAATCCCCCGTTTTTGGATCTGCCTCAAATGCCCCGTGACGCGAACACAAATAGGCATCTGTAAGAGTTAGAGCCGGAATCGTTTGGCGACAGTGGGGACACTGAATCTCCGGGCCAAACATCGGGTATTGCAAGGCTACTTCGATCATGTAGTGCGTCCCTAAATTTTTTCTCTGCAAAAGTCCCAAATGTCTTTATTATATCTTGTATCGACCATTGATTAATGTATTAAAAGTAAATCGTATCGATCCACAAAGATGAGCAATCTCAACGAATCTCTGACTAAACTCCCTTCCTATTGGCCGATTCCAGATGTCTCCCAAGCTGCTTTTGTGGCCCAAAACGCTGTTGTTATCGGTAGGGTAGAAGTGGGTGCGGGGGCGAGTATTTGGTACGGGGCGGTGGTGCGGGGGGATGTAGAGCGAATTGCGATCGGCTCTTGTACTAATATCCAGGATGGAGCTATTTTACACGGAGATCCAGGTAAACCGACGGTTTTGGAAGATTTTGTGACGATCGGACATCGAGCCGTGATTCACTCAGCTTACATTGAACGGGGTTGTTTGATTGGGATAGGTGCGATCGTCCTGGATGGCGTGAGGGTAGGAACAGGTTGTATTGTGGGTGCGGGTGCGGTTGTCACGAAGGATGTGCCACCTTACACCCTAGTTGCGGGAGTACCTGCGAAGCGATTGCGGGATGTTTCCGAGGAGGAAGCGGCGGAGTTAATCGAACACGCTAAGCGTTACGAAAAGTTAGCTTTGGTGCACGCGGGGAAAGGGACTGATTTGGGATTTGTTGAGGTGAAAGTGTAGCAAATAATCTCATCAATGCTAAACTATGGTAATTAAAATCAAGCAAAAAAGTGTTGATTTATAATGACTTACACCACAGAAAAACTCTTAACCTTTGAAACATTCCTCGATCGCTATTGTGATAACTTCCGCTACGAGCTCGCTGACGGAGAATTAGTTGACAGGTCACCCACAGGCCCCCACGAAACCGTCGGCGGTAAACTAGCAACTCAAATCGGCATCATTCTCGCCGCCGAAAAATTACCCTGGTTCATTCCCCGTACTTGTTTGATCCGTCCATTTTCTGGCGCAGCTACGGCGCGCCGTCCCGATATTGTCGTGTTAGATGAAACCGCTCTTGTCAGCGAACCCCTCTGGGAAAGAGAACCTGTGATCACTCTGGGGCGATCGATTAAATTGGTAGTAGAAGTAGTCAGCACTAATTGGGAAACAGATTACGCCCGCAAAGTTGAAGAATATGCTCTTTTAGGAATTCCAGAGTATTGGATAGTTGATTATCGTGGATTGGGTGGGGTGGCTTTTATCGGTAAACCTAAGCAACCTACTATCACAGTTTGTCAACTGATTGACGAAGATTATACCAAGCAACAATTTCGCCTCGGACAGCCGGTTATTTCTCCTCTGCTAAAGAACTTGCAACTTCGGTTAGATGATATTTTGCCGCGATAAAGTGGGGTATCAAACTAGATATAGGATTTACGCACGGGTAGTCAGGGTTTCGACTTTATATGCGTGGCCAGAAACCGGTTTTTTTCCAACAACATCGATACACCGCCCAAAAACTGCGAAAAACCCGGTTTCTTAGATTTTGAGTGCATCCATCAATCCCCAGCCATCTGCTGAACCGCAGCAATAATTTCTTTCACTGTCTCCGCGTCAGGCGATCGCAAATGCTGTAAAATCTCCAAAGACTGCTGTAAATAATTCAAAGCTTGGTCAAAATCTCCCTGCGCTGCTAACAACTGTCCTAACATTGCGAAAGTAGCAGCTTTCCCTTGAACATCGCCAATTTTTTCCTTAAGTTCGAGAGATTCTTCATAAAATGCGATCGCCTTTTCTACATCTCCTTGATTGGCATAGATTATTGCTAGACAGTGCAAAG
>JAYSVM010000008.1:0-68166 GCA_043718495.1 Oscillatoriales bacterium
AATTCCCAATTCCCAATTCCCAATTCCCAATTCCCAATTCCCAATTCCCAATTCCCAATTCCCAATTCCCAATTCCCAATTCCCAATTCCCAATACCAAATGATAAAAATTGCTCTATTTGGAACCAGTGCTGATCCGCCTACTGCGGGACATAGAACTATCCTGAATTGGCTTTCTCAGCATTTTGACTGGGTAGCAGTTTGGGCCTCTGACAATCCTTTTAAATCTCACCAAACTTCCCTCGAACATAGATCGGCAATGCTACTGTTAATGATTCAAGAAATTAACTCGCCACGCCAAAATCTTTGCTTGTACCCAGAGCTTAGCAGTCCGAGGACTCTAGAAACTGTGGAACGGGCAAAATTAATGTGGGGAAATGCCGATTTGACCCTCGTAATTGGTTCGGATTTAGTGGAACAATTGCCTCGCTGGTATCAAGTGGAACATTTGTTAAAACAAGTAAAGTTGTTGGTAGTACCACGACCTAATTATCCACCAGAAGAGTTAGATTTGTGGCAGTTGCGACGAATGAGTGCAGATGTGGCGATCGCATCCTTGAGTGCCCCCGATGTTTCTTCAACATTCTATCGGGAAACAGGAGACACAGAAGCCCTAACTCCGACAATCGAAGATTACATTAATAGGGAGCATTTATACGCATGGCACGAGGCACAAAAAAGAGCGAAGGTTGCTCATTAGCTGACTTTAAAGTCGGAGTAGATAATGTTATTTTCTCCGTCGATACCGTGCAGAATCGCTTGTTGGTGCTGTTAGTAATGCGCCATGACGAACCGTTTATCGACTTTTGGAGTCTTCCGGGTACTTTGGTGCGCCACGGAGAATCTCTGGAGAATGCAGCTTATCGAATTTTGTCTGAAAAAATTAGGGTAAAAAACCTATATTTGGAGCAATTGTATACTTTTGGAGAACCGGGGCGCGATCCGAGGGAATTCACCAGAGGCGATCGTTATCTTTCTGTTAGTTACTTTGCTTTAGTTCGCTTTGAAGAAGCTGAGTTAATTGCTGGTAGTGTCGTTGCCGGTGCCAGCCATCGTGTCAGTGGGATTGCTTGGTATCCTGTCGAACAAGTTCCTAAGTTGGCCTTCGATCACAATCAAATTCTCGAATACGGATATCGGCGCTTGCGGAATAAACTTGAATATAGTCCGGTTGCTTTTGAAGTCTTGCCTGAGCTTTTCACTTTAAGCGATTTGTATCAACTTTATACTACTATTTTGGGGGAAAGTTTTTCGGATTATTCTAATTTTCGCGCCCGATTGTTGAAACTGGGTTTTTTGTATGATACGGGCGTAAAAGCTTCACGGGGGGCTGGTCGTCCTGCTAGTTTGTATCGCTTTGATGCGACCGCTTTTGCTCCTTTCAAGGATAAGCCTCTAGTGTTTATTTAGCTGTTTGTGTGATGACATAAAAGCATAAATTTAGTAAGATGAGAGTGAAAGCTATTAAGTAGAGTATCGGCGATGAAAACCCCTGATGAGTGCTCAAATATTCTGGAAATTCGCGAAGAAATTGATGTAATCGATCGGGAAGTGATCGATGCTTTGAGCAAGAGATTTCAATATGTGATCGCGGCGGCTAGGTTCAAAACGAGTGAAAATAGTGTGAAAGCACCAGATCGCTTTTATACTATGTTAAAAGAACGGCGTGAGTGGGCCGAGGAAGCGGGTTTGAATGCTGATGTCGTGGAAAAGCTCTACCGAGATTTGGTCAATCATTTTATTGAAGAAGAGTTGAAACATTATAAATCTGAGTAATGCTTCCTGGGTGCATCCCAATTTTGTAGAGGCGAAGCATTCCGGCAGGTAATTTATTAGTTATAAGTAAATACTCACCACCGGAAAGCGAGCTCCCCTACCGATATATTTACAAAAATAGGATCTCTCTTCCCTCTTCCTTCTTGCTTCTTCCTTCTTCCTTCTTCCTTCTTCCTTCTACTTAATATGAAAATTGCGATCGCACAACTCAATCCTACTATCGGTGATATCTTTGGCAATTCCAACTTGATTCTGGAAGCTGCGAAAAAGGCTGCTGGTGAAGGCGCTAACTTATTGCTAACACCGGAACTTTCCCTGATTGGTTATCCGCCGCAAGATTTGTTGATGAACCCCAGTTTCATTGCCACAGCAGGCGCACAGTTACAGCAATTGGCGCAAAATTTACCAGCGGATTTGGCAGTAATCGTCGGGACTGCAATCCCAAATGCTCATTCTGGCAAAAAAGGTGGCAAATCATTGTTTAATAGCGCTGCTGTGTTGTCTAATGGCACTGTTAAACAAATTTTTCATAAACGCTTATTACCAACTTATGATGTATTTGATGAAGACAGATATTTTGAACCGGGAGACAGCAGCAATTATTTTAATATTGGTGAACTAAAGATTGGTGTTACTATCTGCGAAGATTTGTGGAATGATGAGGAGTTTTGGGGAAAACGCAGTTACGTTGGTGAACCTTTTTTAGATTTGGTAAAAGTGGGCGTAGATTTAGTAGTCAATTTGTCTGCATCGCCTTATGCTGCTGGAAAGCGGGGAGTGCGATTAGCTATGTTGCAGCACAGTGTGATGCGCTCAGGTATACCGATTGTTTATGCTAATCAGGTAGGGGGAAATGATGATTTGATTTTTGATGGGAGTAGTTTTTCTGTCAACAAAAAAGGTGAATTAATTCAGGTTCTCGCTTCATTTGACACAGATTTTGCTGTGATAGAATATGACGAAGCTAAACAGGATTTAATTGCTATTCCCTCGCAAAATAAAACAGAAACCAACCCTGTACAGTTAAGTTTTACTCCGCAGGTTGGGGATGTAGAAATTTGGGCTGCTTTGGTTTTGGGGGTGCGAGATTATGTTCGTAAGTGTGGTTTTTCTAAGGTTGTATTGGGTTTGAGTGGCGGGATAGATTCGGCTTTGGTGGCTGCGATCGCTAGTTTTGCGATCGGGCCCGAAAATGTCTTGGCCGTGCTGATGCCTTCTCCTTACAGTTCGGATCATTCTGTTAATGATGCTTTGGAATTAGCTAAAAATTTGGGCATTGGAATGGAAATGTTGCCGATCGCAAATTTGATGAAAACTTACGATCGCACTTTGGCCGATTTGTTTACCAATACAGCCTTTGGGATTGCAGAGGAAAATATTCAATCTCGAATTCGAGGGAGTTTGTTGATGGCAATTTCTAATAAGTTCGGACATTTGCTGCTTTCCACTGGCAATAAATCGGAAATGGCCGTGGGTTACTGTACTCTCTACGGCGATATGAATGGCGGATTAGCGGTGATTTCTGATGTGCCAAAAACTCGCGTTTATTCCCTTTGTCGCTGGCTAAATTCTGGGGAAATAGGGGACAAGATAATTCCCGGTAATATTATTAGTAAAGCGCCTAGTGCTGAACTGAAGCCGGGGCAAATTGACCAAGATTCTTTGCCTGCTTATGATATTTTGGATGACATTTTGCAGCGGTTGATCGAAAATCATGAATCTGTCAAACAAATTGTGGCGGCTGGACATGATGAAGCTGTGGTAGCCCGTATAGTAAAATTAGTGAGACAGGCGGAATTTAAACGGCGACAAGCACCTCCTGGTTTGAAAATTAGCGATCGCGCTTTTGGCACTGGTTGGCGAATGCCGATCGCCAAATCTTCAATTTATTAAATATAAAATGGCTAATATCGACGGTACTTTCGGCTTTGATTTTCTCCTAGGAAGTCCCAACGCCGATTTAATTAGAGGATTTGCGGGTAATGACACAATTCAAGGTTTAGGTGGAAATGACCTAATTTTTGGCGATCGCGAAAATGATTTGCTCGCCGGAAATGAAGGCGCTGATACCCTCGCTGGAGGGCAGGGAAGCGATACAATCTATGGAGGACAAGGAGATGATGTCATTAATGGCGATCGGGGTCAAGATTTGCTAATCGGCGCAGAAGGCAAAGATATCTTGACAGGAGGCGCAGGCGATGATTTATTTGTTATTGAAAAAACCTTGGCTGCATCTAGTATTACCGAAGCCGATTTAATTACAGATTTCGGCAACGGAAATGATAAAATTGTCTTGACAAATGGCATGAAATTTACCGACTTGGATATCTCTATTTCAGATAACCAAACTGTGATAAAAGATAAAAATACGGGCAAATATTTAGGAGTTTTTTCAGGAATCACTAATTTATCACAATCCAACTTTATATCCCTGTTTGGTGGGATAGATGCGGGTCAGCTTTTGCCGATTTCTGTGAATACTATCATAGGCGATCGGCCCCTGGGATTGGAAGTTGCCCAAACTCCCGAACAGCAAGCAATTGGTCTGATGTTTCGCACAGAATTGCCCGATGACAGGGGAATGTTGTTTCCCATTGAACCAGTGCGAAATGTGCGTTTTTGGATGAGGAATGTATTGATTGAACTCGATATGATTTTTCTTCGAGAAGGCGTAGTGCAGGCAATAATTCCGAATGTACTGCCCTGTTTAACTGAAAACTGCCCTAACTACGGCCCGGATGTTCCTGTTGATGGAGTGATGGAACTCCGAGGAGGAAGGGCGGCGGAATTAGGGTTAAAAGTAGGCGATCGCATAGCATTTTTCAGTTAATATTTGGTAGGGAAACGGCACTGCCGTGTCCTTTATATCATTCCGGCGCAACCGGAATTGATATGAGCCCTTCGCGATCGTGAGGTTTAAGTAAACTCCCCACATCGGGCCCAGCCGGGATAATACAGCCCGGATTTAGCGGGAACAAATTGCCGTAATAATCGCGCTTCACAGCCTCCAAATCACAAGTGCTAGTAACTCCCGGTAACTGGTACAAATCGCGAAGATAAGCTCCCAAATGCTCGTAATCCTGAATGCGGCGCAGGTTGCATTTGAACAAACTGTAGTAAACTGCATCAAAACGGAATAGAGTAGTAAATAGTCGCACATCTGCTAAGGTTACCCGATCGCCACAAAGATAACGACTCATTAATAGCGATCGATCAATTTCATCTAAAACACCAAACAATTCACTACAAGCTGAGTCATATGCCGCCTGAGATTGGGCGAAACCGCAGCGATAAACACCGTTATTCACCGATTGGTAAATCTTCTCATTCCACTCGTCAATTTGCGATCGCAAATCCACAGGATAAAGCTCCATTTCAGGATTGCCAGCAAACTCGTTAAACTCCGAGTTTAGCATGACAATAATTTCGGAACTCTCATTATTGACGATCGCCTTTTTGGAGTCATCCCACAACACCGGCACCGTACATCGCCCCTCGTAGCCCGGAAATGCCAACTGGTAAAGTTCCCGTATCGTATTGCAGCCAAAAGTCTCCGACTCCATCACCCAAAGTCCCCCTTCCGAAGGATAGACAATCGATACAGATATCACATCTTCCAGCCCTTTGAGCGCTCTCGTCACCAGAGTGCGGTGCGCCCAAGGGCATCCCTTACCCACAAACAGGCGATATCTTGCCGTAGCGGGCTGGTAAGGGTTTTCTGGTGCTGTGCTGACAAAATTGCGGAAACTGCTGCTGGGGCGAATGTATGCTCCCGTGCGATCGGGCGGTGCTAGTTTTGACATCATCAACTGCCACATTGATGTCCAAACAAATTTGCCCAGCTTGACTGTCAGTGATGAAGGAAGTGATTTGCTTTTCACAATGCGATTAAAAAAGGTTTGCTAAACATAATCTGTTTATTTTAACTCATATCAATTCCGGTAGCATCGGAATTATTAGCCGAAATCAGGACACGGCACTGCCGTGTCCCTACAATTAATGGGGGTAGGGAAACGGCACTGCCGTCTCCTCTATATCTGCCGGATTTTAACTCATATTGCGATCGATTCTATCAAATTCCTAACATCAAGATTTAAAGCCCTTAGAGGTTTTCTTTCTCTCCTGTGGCTTGGATTTTGACTTATTCACTTCACCTAAAGCTTCCTGAAATAAGTTATGTAGGTGCTGTGGAACACTTGCTATTTCTGGCAATTCCGGCTCTAAGGGTTTTTTGAATTCTTGCAGCAGCGGGCCTAAATCCCGATCGAGCTGAAAATCTGTTCGCCCTAATACAGTTGCCAAAATTTGCGCTAACTTAGCTGGGTCAATTTTAGCTAAGCGCTGCCAAATCCAGGCATTAATGGCCGGATCTTCTAAATAGTTGCGAACCAGTTGCTCACCACCGGGAATACTGGCAAAGTCTGCTGCTGCTAGCATTGCGGTGAATTGAGTGTAGGTAGACAGAAACGTTTGCCCCCAGCGCGGATGAGAAAGTGCTGTCACCTCAGAGGCTTTCTTAAAGCGATCGGGCAATTCGACTTTTGGCGTTACCATTTTTGAGTTACTGTCGATCGCAACTTCAACTATTTTGGCATCAGCACCGCTGGCTGCAATTGCTGCTGCTTTGACTTCCTCTCGATCGACTCCCGCATCTTCCACTATTTCAGCAAGAGATTTAGTTGCATCAAAGCCCAGATCAGCTAAGCGTTTTTTAGTGATGAATTCCTGAAATTCTGCCAGTTGTTTGTTCAGATGATATCCCGATAGAGTCAATTCATCGGTGCCAAAAAATTCAGTAAAATCCGTGTGGTACTCTTCTACCGAATGCCAAGCTTGCTCTAATAATTCCGGTGCATCACTGTACAGAGATTTTGGGTAATTCTGTTTGAAATTGCCGATCGCAACTGCTAATTTCGGCTTACCCAATTTCCCCATCGGTATAGGAGGGCCCGACAGTATCCAGCAGTTATCAGTGAGAGGAGCAATCCGAGCTAGCAGAATTTCTCCTAACTTAAACCGAGACATTTCTTGCAACAGATTAGGACTGTTGGGTTTGACAGTGTAGTGCTTAGCCGTCAACCAGTTCATCAAATCCCAGCTATCAGGGGAAATTTGACTGATTTCAAACAAGCCGGTGAAGCTTCTGTGCTGCCAACTTTCTAGCAAATTGCGATCGCGATCGGTTAAATCTGACTGATTTTCGACAAAAAGGTCGATCGGGGTTTTAGTTCCAACTTTGCTTTCAACCGTAAAACTGTCAATTATTTGATTTTGGTGAGCAATATCATACCGTTCTCGTGAAGAGCGATCCGCCACATAAGCTTCCAAAGCTACCGCCAATTCTCCCTCAGCTTCCAGCACAAAATCAATTAAATTTTGCTTGAGAGTCCAAGCTTGCTCCAATATTTCTTGCACAAGTTATACCTATTTTGAACGATTAGTCCTGATAAGTTTAATTGTAGGGTTAATTGTGCAAAAAAGTGCCAATTTCAAATGCAGCACCATATCATATCAATTCCGGTAACACGACCTATGATATAGAGGAAACGGCAATGCCGTGTCCCTATAATTAATCTGGCGTAGGGACACGGCACTGCCGTCTCCTAATTTCTACCGTTATTAATTGTAGGGACACGGCACTGCCGTCTCCTAATTTCTCCTAACTTCTCCTATTAAAAATGGTGCAAGGTATCAACAAAAAAACCGAAATACTCGCCCTTAACGGCCATCTTTGTCTATGTCTCCAGGAAGAGCACGTTCAACCCGGTCCCAAGCATCTCGTGTGGCGTGCTTAGCTTTTTCCCACTTCATATCAGACTTACCGCGATTGGCTTCATAGTCGCGCTGCAAATCGTCTTCAAGCTCATTGAAGCTCTTGCCAGTACCGGAATAGCGGCTATATCCCTCATAGCCAGTGCGGTATGCAGGCTGATAGTCTTCATAACTTGTATCCGTTTCAACATAAGGTCGATCGCTGTAGTTGTTTTGCCAGTAAGCATTTTCTACCGTAGGGTCGATCGCCTCTGCGACACTTTTGCCAGCCAAACCACCACTAAACGCGCCCACAACTGCGCCTACCACAGCTCCCACAGGCCCACCGATCGCACCGCCGATCGCAGCACCAGCAGCACCAGCGCCTGCCGCACCGATACCAGTTCCCACTGGATGCGCCCCCGTTTCCCCGGAAATCGGATCGATGTTGGCATCAGTTTCTTTCACGGATTGTTTGTTATCTGCCATGACATTCTTTACCTTTTTATGTAATTTTAACTATCACTAAACTTAGTATAAAATTGCTATTTATTCATCTTCCTTAAGAGGGGTTCTAGTCGTTTCTAGGTAGAGCCTGGGAACCAGCCAAGACCTATGCCCGATTCCCAATGATCTAAATTTGCTAATTTATTCCTTGCCCGTGACCTTTTCGATCAAATCTTCAGCTTTTTCCACTAGACTTTCTTGTGGATGCTCTGCTTTGTACTCATCTAAGCTTTCTTCGTAAACCTTCTCTACCTTCGCAGGATTCTGAGCAGCTTTCACTATGTCTTCATAAGCTGCTTGGGGATTCAAATCCTCGAAACTTTCTGCGGGGTCAGTAATTTTAGCATCCTGTTGAGTCTGACTGCTATATATACCTGCGTAAACAGGCTGATTCGGTACTACAGCTAAACCAATTAAAGCCAGGAGACAGGCTAGCAAAATACTTTGACTCAATGTTTTTCCCAGAGCTTTCAAAACTCGCTTCATGTCAGATTCTCCTCGCATTTTAATGGCTATTTATTGTGCTATGAGTCATCCTAATACCCAGATTGCTATATAGACTTCTATCTGAAGATAGATTAATATCAATTTCGGTTGCACTATCAGGTGATGTTGATAGTCAACAGTTAACACTCAACAGTTAACACTCAACAGTCAACGGCAAATTAGCGATCTGACGCGATTATGTGTACTTTTGTTCCTTTTTTGAAAGCCATCAATTTATAAGTAATATCACGCAAGTCTATTCCGGACATTAGGGTTTTAGCGAGTAAATCTGACCATAGATATAGATACCCCAATAAATGTCCCCAATACAAGATGACTGGCTATGTCCCAAGTAACAAATCCCACCCAACCCCAAAGCGTTCAACCGAACGCTATTGGGGGTTTAATTATCCAAGGCTCACCGGATTTACCAAACAGAATCAACGGTAGCAGCGGTTCGGATCAAATCAATCTAGGCTCTGGTAATGATGAAGCTACGGGTTTAGGCGGCGATGACATCATGTTCGGTTTAGGCGGCGATGACATTTTGAGAGGCGGCGACGGAGATGACCTGATTTTTGGCGGCGAGGGAAATGACACCATCCAAGGCCAAAATGGCAATGATACTGTCTATGGCGGTAAAGGCGATGATCTAGTCGAGGGCAACGCTGACAATGACCTGCTTTTTGGCAACCAAGGAGCAGATACGGTTCTCGGCGGCGATGGTAGTGATACTGTGTTCGGCGGTAAAGGTGATGATGTCGTCGATGGCGGTGCCGGCGATGACGTTTTGTTTGGCGACAAAGGTAATGACTTAGTACAAGGCGGTGCTGGCAATGACTTGCTTTTCGGCGGTGAGGGCAAGGATACGGTTCTCGGCGGCGATGGCAATGATGCTGTGTTCGGCGGTAAAGACGATGATGTCGTCGATGGCGGTGCCGGCGATGATTTCGTAAGTGGCAACTTAGGAAACGATACTGTCAAAGGCGGCGAAGGAAACGATATTTTGTTCGGAGGTAAGGGCAATGACGTTGTAGAAGGCGGTACTGGCAACGACATTATTTCTGGCAACAAAGGAAATGACACCCTCATAGGTGGTGCCGGGGCGGATACATTCCGCTTCGAGTTCCTCGGCACAGATAATATGGATACGCTGACCGACTTTAATCCTACAGAAGATAAAATTCAGCTCGATCGATCTGTGTTTAATGCTTTAATACCGGGCAATGTAACTGGCAACCAATTTACTACTGTCGCCAATTTCAATCCCAATGCTCCTGGGGCTGCGGGCGCGGCAAATCTGATCTACAACCCGGTTGACGGTTCGCTGTACTACCGCAATCAAAATGGTCAAGTATCGATAGTTGCTCAAGTCGGTAATAACCTGAATCTTGGGTCGAACAACTTTGAAATCATATAGATTTTCTCTTAATCTTCGGTGTATCTATCATTAATAAAATAGTAATTGGTAATTGGGAATTGGGAATTGGGCATTGGGCATTG
The DNA here is from genome assembly GCA_043718495.1 of Oscillatoriales bacterium. Lineage (GTDB taxonomy): Bacteria > Cyanobacteriota > Cyanobacteriia > Cyanobacteriales > Microcoleaceae > Microcoleus. The sequence goes on from JAYSVM010000008.1 coordinate 10,023, forward strand.
GGAATTGGTAACAAGTTAATCAATACGGAGATTCTAATTGAAATTTACCGACTGGCAATGATTACTTGTTTTTGATTGTCTATTTCATAATACCATGAATTTTTGATAATTTACCTTTTGAAATCAGTAATTTAATTATGCTCAGCACCCAAGGGATGGAACCAGATTTAAATTTAGTCACAGATTTTGCCAAAATGGGTTTGCTGTGCGATCGCACTGGAAGAGCAAAAGACATTAAAGCTCTCTATAATCTAGGAGTTAGTAGTCAACAGCAAGGCAAGATAGAAGCGGCGATTCACAGTTACCAGCAAGTTATAGGCTGCTGGGCGAAAATCTCAAAAAAGGCACTTTTACCCTACGTGGTCAATGCCTATAGTAATTGGGGCTGCATTCTGGTACAGGAAGGCAAATTTGACGAGGCAATCGAGGTTTTTCAAGCGGGAATAGCTGTGGCCCCCGGTGATGCTACTCTGTATAATAATTTAGGTATTGCTCTGTTGGAACAGAGAAAGCCAGAGGAGGCGATCGCATTTTACCGCAAGGCGATCGAGTTGCAGCCAGAATTAGTTATGGCGCGTCATAATTTGGGCAAAGCATTCCAAAGACTGGGATTACACGCTTTTGCCGGGGAGTGTTTTGAACAGGTGATTAGCAAACAGCCGGATCATGTTGCAGCATATAGCGATCGGGCTTTTTCCCTGATGGCACAAGGGAAGTTGGCTGAGGCAATGGTCTGTTTTCGTGGTGCGATCAGTCTGCAAAGTGAGTTTGTTGATGATTTTTGCGATCGGGCAAGTTTATTGATTGAACGTGATGAACTCGATCGGGCCAAAGTAACTTGTGCTCGGTTTATTAAAGCGTTAACTGCAAACCAATTATCCCTTCCCACAATTTCCGAGCATTTAGTACAGACTTATGTTCATTTGGGAAATGTCTTGGCCGAGTATGGCGGGTATGAACAGGCGGAAAGTTATTACCAAAAAGCTTTACAAATTCAGCCTCACAATGTAGATATTTACTTGCGGTTGGGAAATTGCTTGGCGAAACAGCAGCGATTTTCAGCAGCGATTGTAGTTTACCGCATGGCGTTGGTCATTGCGGGCGATCGCTCTGATATTTCCGAGCAGTTGCAAGTTGTCTTGGAAAAACAGCAGAAGTTGATTGATTCTCAGGAAAACGAGGGTTTTGGTAGGGGTAGTGCCCCCGTGCCTACCCCCCCCACCGACGAAAAATCGGTTATTTCAGAGATCCGGGCGGGCACGGGGGCACCGCCCCTACGAGAGAATAAAAAAGCCCTGCTTGTTAACGGAAATAACCAGCAAAAATCAGAATGTCAGGGTTTAGATTGTCACCGATGTCTCAATCGAATTTTCCGACAGTTTGAGCCGATACATTTAGGTAATGGCGTATTTTCTTGCTCTCCGCAGACAGAGACTGCTATTGATTCACCGGAAACCTTTGTAGCTAAATTGCCAAACGGGCGGGCTTGGGTTGTACCGCAGAAAAATTCTTGGATGATTTGCAATGCGATCGCCATTATCGATCAAGACAATCAACTTTTACCTGAATTTTCCCGCGAATATCCGGGTGAGTTACCGGGATGCGAGAATAAACATTCCACTCAACACAGATTTCTGAATTTAGAACCAGAAGAATTGCCACCTTTAGAACAAATAGATGGCACGGTGGCCGTATTAGCTGGACTATCAGGAAATGTCTACTTTCACTGGATGGTAGATATCCTGCCTAGAGTCGAAATTCTGCTCAGCAGCGGTGTTAATCTCGAAGAAATTAATTGGTTTTTGGTGAATAGCTGTCAGCAGCCTTTTCAGCGAGAAACCCTGAAAGCGTTGGGTATTCCTGAATCTAAAATCATCGAGTGCGATCGGCATCCTTACATCCAAGCCAAACAATTAATTGTCCCCTCTTTCTCTGGATATCTAGGCTGGTTGTCGCCACGAGGCTTGAAGTTTTTGAGGCAGGTTTTTTTGCATGACTTTGCTCATAAACACAACTTGCACAATTATACCAAAAACACTTTTTTATCCGGCATTCAAAATCTATCTAATAACGCCACAAACTCAATTAAAACAGATTTTCCCCCAAGCGATCGCAAATCTTACCCAGAGCGCATCTATATCACTCGCAGCAAATGCAGCTATCGTCGAGTCATCAATGAAGAAAATGTCATAGAGATTTTGAGCGGATTTGGCTTTGTTTCAGTGTTATTAGAATCTATGGATTTGGATGAGCAAATAGCCTTATTTGCTAGTGCAAAAGTCATTGTTGCGCCTCACGGTAGCGGCTTGACAAATATGATGTTTTGTGAACCTGGAACCAAGGTAATTGAGCTGATGTCACCAAATTACATCAGACATTACTACTGGGCAATCAGCCAGCAGCTAAATCTTGAACATTATTACATCACAGGGGAAAGCTTCAATTGTTACCAAATTCGAGAGTTAATGTATCAAAACCCCTTGACTGAAGATATTTTGGTAAACTTGAAATCCCTCAAAAAAATTATGGGAGAAATTAATCTCCTTGCCTCAAATAAGGCACTAAATTTAATATTGCTTGAAAACCCTAAAAACCATACCCAAATTATGAACCAAGAATCAGCAGATTATTTCCAAAAACGCGCCGAATTTTATTTAGAGCAAGGCAAGCTAGGTGATGCTGTAACTGCTTGTGAGCAAGCCCTCAAACAGAAACCTGATTTTGCACCAGCTTACAAAACTTTGGGCAAAGCTAGTCAAGTACAAGGCAATTTAGCGAAGGCAAAGCATTGGTATACTAAAGCTCTAGAAATTCAGCCCAATTTTGCAGAAGTTTATACAAATCTTGCTACATTATACGCCCAAGAAAAAGATTGGGAACGGGCTTTAGTCTGTTATCAAAAATCAACTGAGTTGCAGGCAAAAAACACAAAAAGTACGAATAATGAACGCACTGTTTTAAGCTGCGATATTGATGATATCGAAGTCTACATTCAAGGTGCAGAAGCATTTTATGCTCAAAGAAAATTTGAGCAGGCTGCGGCGGCTTGTCAGCGAGTAATTAAAGTTAAACCAGATGCGAGGGCGTATAAAATTTGTGGTAATGCTAGACAAGCTCAAGGCAAGGTAGAGGAGGCGAAAAACTGTTACGCTAAGGCTATTGAAATCGATCCTGATTTTGCTGAAGCTTATACTAATTTGGGGACACTTTATGCTCAAGAACAACAGTGGCAACCGGCCATTGCGTGTTACCAAAAGGCGATCGCCCTTCAGCCAAATTTAGCATCAACTTACCGAAATTTGGCGAGGGTATGGACGCAAATGGGTCAGTTGTCGGAGGCTGATGACTGCTGGTTTAAGGCATATTCTCTCGAACCTGCCAAGGCAACACCAGAAGAACATATTCATCTAGGCGATAACTTTTTGAAGCAAAATCAGGTAACGCAGGCTATACGCTGTTACTGCCACGCTATTGAGTTAAATCCCAGTTTTAATGATGCTTATCAACATTTAGGAATTGCGATTAAAGTTCAAAAAAAACTAAACGAAGAAACTGCCACTTATCGACAAATAATTGAACGTCCAGCTAACATTTTTGGGGATTTGTTCAAGACAGTAATTCTTGGTTTAAATGGGAGATCTGAGTTGCCTCAGCAGCCAAAATCTACTTTGTCACCGAACAGTACAACTAATCCTTTGGAAGTCGGTTCAACAATCTCCACTGAAAAACCTCATGTACAGTTGTCTTCGGAACCGATAGATATTGTAGCGTCACAGTTAAATGCGATCGCCCTTTCGACGAATTCTACCCCCATTTCTCAAAACTCGACTGATGTTTTGTCGCCAGTGACAGTTATTCAAAGTAATTTAGAGCCAGATTCTCGGAAACAGGAAGTGGCTGATACGTGCATTCAACAAGCAGAATCTTATTACCATCAAAAACAGTTCGATCAGGCTCTCTTTGAGTGCAAGCGAGCTATTGAGATGAAACCAGATGCAGTGGATGCTTACAAACTATGTGGCAAAATTTTGCAAGCACAAGAAAATACAGAAGGGGCAATTGACTGTTATAAAAAAGCCCTAAAAATTAAGTTTAATGATGCGGAAATACAAGTAAATCTTGGTAGTTTGTATGCCATGAGAAAACAGTGGTCACTGGCAATTACTTGCTACCAACAAGCGATCGCCATTCAACCCACTTTAACGCCAGCTTACCGTAATTTAGCGAGGGTGTGGACTCAGGCTGGCAAGCTGGAAGAGGCAAATGAGTGTTGGTACGAAGCGTATTCTTTGGAACCAGAAAAAGTGCCATCACAGCAACATTTGAAATTGGGTAATAGTTTGTTTAAGCAAGGTCAAATGACTCATGCGATCATTTGTTACCGCCGCGCGATCGAGTTAAACCCAAATTTCGCTGGGGCTTATCAAAATATGGGGAAAGCGCTGAAACAGCAAGGTAAGTTAGATGAAGCTGCGCTCTGTTTCCAAAGAGTGGCTGAACTTAACAAAAATAGTTTGCTAAATCAGCATAAATCTGGAAGTTCGATCGCAGCAGCACAGGTAAATTCGACCAGCAATGGTCATGCAAAATCTGCGGAAATTGTCACGTTATCTGCACCTACAAGTGGTAATACCAACGATCGCAAAATTTCCCAAATAGTCCCTGTTCAGGATGCAGAAACACACATCAAACAGGCAGAATCTTATTACAGCGAGCGGCAATATGAGGAAGCGGTGGCAGAGTGCAAACGAGCTATTGAAATCAAACCGGAGGTGGCACTTGCTTACAAGATTTTAGGGAATGCTACTCAAGCGATGGGAAAAGTAGATGCCGCATGGTATTGGTACGCTCAAGCTCTAGAAATTGATCCAGATTTTGCGGAAGTTCATGCCAATTTAGGCAGTCTTTATGCTCAGCAAAAACAGTGGAAAAAGTCAATTGCTTGTTACCGAAAAGCGATTGAAATTAACCCAAATTTAGCATCGGCTTACCGGAATTTAGCTAAGGTATTTGTGTTATCTGGTCAGCCCAAGTTAGGGGCAGATTGCTGGTATCAAGCTTTGACTTTAGATATCAACTGGGCAACGGCTGAGGAACACTTTACTCTGGGGAATACTTTGTTGGAGCAGGGTAAGTTAGATCGGGCTATTTCGTGTTACCAGCGGGCGATTCAGTTGCAGCCGAGTTATGCGGATGCTTATCACAATTTGGGGGAAGTTTTGAGCGTTCAGGGTAAGTGGGAAGAGGCGATCGCAACTTACCGACAAGCAATAGAGTTTAACCCGAATTTTGAGGGGTCTCATTACAGTCTAGGGAAGGCTTTGGCAAGTGTCGATCGGCGGGAAGAGGCGATCGCCTGTTATCGAAGTGCGATCGAGTTAAATCCCAATTTGGCTCAAGCTTATCAGAGTCTGGGAGAGGTTTTGGACAGTTGGGGTCGGTTGGATGAGGCGATCGGGTGTTATGAAAAAACCATTGAATTGAAACCAGATATCTGGGAAGTTCACCACAAATTAGGGGATGCTTTGCAAGAAAAAGGTGATATTGATGAAGCGATTGAGGCTTACAATCGCGCCATTGAAATAGCAAAAGTTTAGAAACTTTCCTGATGGCTTGATCAACATTAGTAATAATCAAGTAAGCGGATTTACTGACCTCAAATTACACCAGGTACAGGGTATGAGTAACCAATCTAAAATTATTGCGTTTCCAGTAAATAATCATTCGGATTTATCCGTCTTGTCGCACCAAGAGCCTCCTGATTTCTTGCCTCCACAAGCGGTAATATTAAAAATGGCTGTCTCGGAATCTGTGGCACAGGATAGGAAGCGAGAAAAGCATTCTTATTTGAGTGTGGGAGCCAACTTAAATGCTGCTAAACCTCACTACAGTTTAGGGAAAGCTTTGGCTAAAAAAGGGGATTGGGATAAAGCTATTTCTGCTTATCAAAAAGCCTTAGATATAGAGTCTAATTCAGCAGATATTTATCACAATTTTGGAGATGCTCTTGTTAAAAATGGTGAGTTGGATGAGGCGGTAATAGTTTATCAGAAAGCTATCGAACTTCAGCCGAGTTTGTGGGAAGTTCACCACAATTTGGGGGATATTTGGCAAGGAAAAGGAAGGTTAGATGAGGCCACTGCTGCATATCGTTTGGCTATTGAGTTGAATCCTAATTTTTGTTGGTCGCACAATAATTTAGGGGATGTGCTGATTAAGCAGGAGAAATGGGAGGAGGCGGTTGAGAGGTATACAAGTGCGACGAGGCTCAATCCAGACTTCCATTGGTCTCACTATAACTTAGGCGAGGCTTTGATGGAGTTGCAGAGGTGGGAGGAGGCGGTTTTTGCTTATCGAAGTGCGATCGAGTTAAAATCTGATTTACCAGAGGTACAAAACAAATTAGCCTCTGCTCTCCAAGCACAAATTAAATATTTGTCTGAACAATCTCTCTACTTATATTCTCAGGAAATCGAACGCAACCCTGGTAATTTATCGGCTTACTATAATGCGCTCTCCCTTCAGCCTAAGAACTATAAACTCTGTTTGCGCTTGGCTGATACTTTAGCAAATCAGGGAGATATCGATCGGGCAATTGTGTTTTGCCAAACAGCATTAGAAATTCAACCAAATTTTCCGGAAAGTCTTTTGCAGCTTGCTAAATATTTAGAAAAGCAGCAGAAGTTTGACGAAGTGGTTTCCATTTACCATCGCTTGACTGAGATGGAACCGGATTCCTGGGAGTCACATCTAAAAATGGGGGAAGCACTAGAAAAAACTGGTCAATTCGATTTGGCAATTGATTCCTATAGCCGTGTGTTTCAAATCAAACCCGGTCTGGTTGAAGTTCAACAAAAATTAGCGACTTTATATCAAAAAGTCGATCTATCTACTAAAGAGAAGAGTCAACAAAGCAAAACTAACCAGCCCGATCCTAGATCGGCTTCATACTACTGCTCCTTGGGGGATACCCAAAGCAAAGAGGGAAAACTTAATCAAGCAGTGCTTTCTTACCGCAAAGCGATCGAACTTCAGCCGAATTTTTGGGAAGCTTACCAAAAGTTGGGCAAGGTTGTGCAACAGCAGGGAAACATAGAGCAAGCTGTTTTAGCCTATTCCCAAGCTGTTGAGTTGAAGCCCAATCATGCAGACCTCTTACTTGATTTAGGACAAGCTTTTTCCAAACAAGGAAAGTGGGAAGAAGCGATCGCCAATGTGCGTCGCGCCAGTCAGCTAAAGCCAAATCATCACAGATTTCAATCCATGCTCGGCGATTTGCTGCAAAAAATCGGTCAGATGGACGAGGCAATTGCTTGCTACCGTCGCGCAATTGAAATTAAATCGGACGATCCTTGGTCTTATTACAATTTAGGCAATGCTCAAGAAAAGAAAAGTCAACTAGAAGAGGCAGCCACCAGTCTCAAGCAGGCAATTAAACTCAATCCAAATTTTGCAATGGCTTACAGAGATTTGGGTCAAATCCAACAAAGATTAGGTAGTTTGGATGAAGCCATTCTCTGTTATCGAAAAGCTATCAATATCAGTCCGGATGTGAATCTCGGAGTCTATCGGAATTTAGGAACCGCCCTCCAACAAAAAGGGTAAACACTCAACGATCGTCAACTCTACCTTTCCGTAAACTAATATGAACCATCAAGAATCTTTGAAATCTCAACAAGAAGAGAGCCATACAAGCTCTTATTCAGAAATTGTCAAGAAAGACAAGTCCAAAAGTTACTTATCCATTGATAACACTCATGGCTGGGCAAGAAACTATCCCTTCTACCAGTTAGAAAAATTTTTACGCAACCTACCAAAGAGCGAATTTCTGACAATTGGCGACGGGAAAGGAGCACATGAAGCTCAAATTTTGAAAAGATTCGGTCATCGAGTAACAGGTACCGACATCGCCGCTGAAATCCTCGAAGTTGCCAAACAGGAAAATCTGATTGATGAATTTTTCAAAGAAGATGCTGAAAACTTGTCATTTAACGATAGTTCCTTCGACTATGCTGTCATCAAAGAATCCCTGCACCACTTACCGAGACCTTACCTGTGCATCTATGAAATGCTGAGAGTATCCAGGAAGGGTATTATGCTAGTTGAACCTAACGGCGATCGCTGCTATCAAATTGGCAACGAGCAGTATGAATCCTGCGGCAATTATAAGTATCAATTTACGCTCAAAGAATTGATTCAGTGCGCTGCTAGTTTAGGATATAACAACGTCGTCTATGGATATGCACCTAATGTTAATTACATTTTAAATTGTTACTGCTTTCGGAAAGATTTTCCAGAACAATGGGCACACAAAGAAACACGACCAACTCCCCAAGAGTTATCAGGTAAGTTATTGCCCTGCTCTCTGAAATATAAAACAGATTTCTACAATGTTAAAGAGGACTTTCAGCAAGCAGTTGATGAGTGGTATGTTAGCCATGAAAAACATATAAATCCGCTGTTGATATTTATGATTTTCAAGGAAAAAATAGATGAAGATATTAAGCAGTTATTGCAAATATGTCATATGGAAGTGCCAGAGATAAAACCTAATCCTTACTTGAAAAAATAATCAGGATTTACCGCACTAAAAATCAATCAACAAACATAAATCTAGAAACCCGGTACAAGTAAAAGTTACCGGGTTTCTAGATCTGGTATTTATTTATAGCCACTTAATCATCAAGCAGATGAGTGCAAATCACTTTTTTCGCCAAACTTTGGGGATGCCGTGAACTTGAACTAAATCTTCAAGATCGGGTTCAAATTCTAAGTGAAATTTGTAACTGTGAATCAAATTCTTGATATCGACCTTGTTGGGATTGTGGCGATTGCCGTGATCTCTAACGTAGAGTACACCTCCGGGTGCTAGTATTCTTTGGAACTGAGCAATTACATGATCGGTCATTTCCGGGCGTAATTCTCCCAATACTTGAACGGAAATAATCAAATCAACAAAATTATCAGGGATTGTCTCAAGTCTCCAAGAAGGAAGATGGAAAACTGTTTTGTTGGGATGATTTTTGACTTCAATTTGTGACTCTGGCCAGACATATTCAATCAGGTCTAAACCAATGAGTTGATAATATAAATTCTGTATGCAATAATTTTGTGGCATTGCATCAACAGATATAAAGGTCTGTAAGTTTGGGTCTTGAGACCAAAGATTGAGTTGGCGACCTGAACCGGAACCAAAATCTAACACATTAGAGATTTTTTTGCCAAACAGATGGGAAGTAAATGTTTGGAAAAAATAATCTTGTGCATTGTAGACTCCGTAATTTTTAAAGCTCAGCTTTTTTCTTTGTTGCTCGTATTCTAAGAACAGCGGGTTAGCAAATATTTGTTGGTCTAGGGCGACACTTTTTTCTAGGAGAGTGTCAAATTTTTTGTCATCGATCAAATTGGGATAAGTCCGAGAAGATGATTGTCCGACATACCAATTGAGTAATTCGATGGGGCCGATGTAGCCTTTGCTGGAACCAAATTGCGGATTCAGCTCTTTCCAATACCAACTATAAGTCCACTCTGGTATATTATTTTGCTGCATATCTTCATCGAATTTGCGAACAAATTGATCTAAAATATCTGTCTTAATCATGTCAATATCTCCAAGAGCTATCGGGTTGTTGAGAAGCGAGAAATAGCTTTGCATATGACGGCAGGATTTTACTGTTTCGCGGTCACTAAAGCTTGCAAAGATTGAGGGTTGAACTCGCAGTCAGAATCGCGAGCAAATCTCGTAAAGTTATCCACCCAATCCAAAGCAGTTTCTTTGGTTAAGTAACGACTATGTTCTAGGGATTTATTTAGATACTTAGTTGTGCGATCGGAGTCGCCAGCGCGATACATAAACCAAGCTAAGAACACTAAGGTGTTATATTGAGCTTGAGGTTGTAACAAGTGCATCCAATCGGGAATCTCTGGACGCTGGAAAAAACGATCTAACAAGCGTTCGCAACTCTCAGCAACGCGATCGGGAGTCTCTATTTTGTCACTTTCACGTTGTTGACAGCAATAGGTTGGCTGGCGCAACCAAGCACCCAAACATCCCTTTAATGCCGATCGCACTATCAAGTCAATTTCTGCAACATCCGGCTGTAGCAGAGTGTCAAAGCCACCCATTAAATCTAACCAAGTGCGGCGAAACATCATAGCGCTCATCGGAAGTCTTTGCCATAGTTTATATAACTTCCAAATGTGCAACTCGTCCGGATCTAAACTGGGCAAACTGCGCCAGGGTTCCACTGTTTTAACGCTCTCGCCACGCAAATTCTCGATCTGCCAGCCGCTGTGCGTCATCTCTAGAGAACCTCTGCGATCGAAACAAGCAACCTGTTCCTCCAGCTTATCGGGAAAGAACCAGCAGTCTGCCTCCAGAAACCCGACAAATTCCCCTCTAGCGGCTTGAATACCGCGATTGCAAGCGACTAATTTTCCTTGGGGATGTTGGTAAATGTAGCGGATGCGATCGTAGTAAGGTTCAAGAATCTGCCGGGTATCGTCTTCAGAACCATCATCAACCACAATGATTTCATAATCCTGGTAAGTTTGAGCTAACACGCTCTCGATCGCTTTCCCAAGAGTTGCAGCTTGATTGTGGGCCGTAATAATGATGCTAACTCTTGAGGATTTAGGCGATCGCCCAGGGATAAACTGCTGGGTAGCATCAGCAATTGTGCCGGCAAAAGCATAACCGCCCGCCACTTTATTCTGTTCAGCTTCTTTACCGCGACTTGATTCTAATTTCCCTCCTTTGAGATGAGCGTAATCATGGTTTTGGTGTATCGCCATCACTCCCTGAGTAGCATCAATTAGCGCATACTTGCTATTAAGAGATTCCTGTACCATCCAATTGTCCCAAGCAGCACGACCAACAGCAAACTCAGGAATTTTTGGAAATAAGTGTTTGGGGAAAACAAAGTAATCTTTGCCGTGAACGCTATGCAACGATCCAGTTTTCAACGTTAGCTGGCGCAAGGCATCTGACCAGTTACTATCCTCAAAATTTAATGGTGCGGTAATGTCCATATTCCACCGCCGACCGATCATCACAAACTCATCTTGCACCTGCGATATTTGTTGCACTGCTTCAAGCAAATCTTGCAACAGAATCATGTCCGAATTGGCATAGACCACAATCTCGTTAACTGCAAGTTTTTGAGCTTGACCAAAAATATCGCTCAGCAAAGGAGTGCCATATTCATTACATTTAATCTTTGGCACATAGCGCACATTCAATTCTTGAGCGATTTCTGCTGTGCCTTCATCTTCTCCAAACAAAATAATTTCTGGGCGCGGTTGTAGCTTTGTCCAGCTTGTAATTGCATTGCGCTGGATAATTCCAATATGACCTTTAAAGGCTTTAGGAATAGCAAAAATGGTAATATTCTGATTTCTTGATTTAGCGATCGCCTGTTGGACAGAAGTTTGCTGAGGCAGAGTCGGTAATCGATCGGACAAACGGCTCAACATCCCCTCAGCCTCAGCAAAACCGGGTACAGATTCAGTTACTTCTCGGACAGATTTCTCAGCGAGTTTAGCCTGTGCTTGTGCCAAATACCAGGACACTCGCCAATGATCGCAGCCTAACTTGATGGCTTCTGTAAACTCAGAAATTGCCTCGCCCAAATTCCCCTGTTCTTGCAACACTAATCCTGACCACAACCTTAAATAGCCATCTTGAAAATAATCCTTGCGGTAGTGGAAAATTCCGCCCCCACCCTTGCTATATAAAACTGGTGAGGAGCAAGCAATTGTGCGATCGGCTTCAAACAGTTCAGCAGGATTGTGGGAACTCATGCTAATCTCAAATTGAGGAGCAGTATCTCCCAAAGTTTCCACAAACAATTCCGATCCTGAAGGTTCTGCATAATTAGGAATTAAATCCTCAAGTAAAACAGGTTGATTAATTAAACTGGTGCTTGCAGGAATATCCCAGCTACGCCTGCGCTTCGGCAATCCCATTAACTTGTGATAAATCGGATTAATTAGCTTGGCTGCATTTTCAGCACCAAAAAACTCTTGAGCATACTCCCGCGCATTCCTACCCAGGCGAGCTTTTTCTTCAGGATGATGGTACAGATATTCGATCGCCTGCTTGTATTCCAACTCATTTTGAACTATTAAACCAGTCTGGTTGTGTATGACAGTATTTTGCGCCCCTCCATAAGGAAAAATGACTGGTGGAATCTCGGCATACATAACTTCATGCAAAACCAATTCAGCCGTTGAATAGTTATCTTCACATAGAGGATAGCCAAACACATCCAGAGTTTCTATGACTGGCTTAATATCTTCAACATAGCCTCTAAAGTCAAACTTATCGGCTATCCCCAACGCCTGCGCCTCCCGCTGGAGAATTTTTCTACCGCTGCCATCACCGCACACAATAAACTTCACATTAGAAAGTTCTATCTGCGAACTCATTTTCACATAATTAGGGTGCATTTTCACAAAATCTACTGTGCCAATATACCCCACATTAAATGTACTGTGTTGATGTTTTTTTAGATTAACGAATCTATCAAAGTCACAGGAACCATAAACTACACCTGTTTTTTGCTGTTTGAGTTCAGATGGCAAATTTTGAAATGCGGGTATCTCCATTGTCAGTGGGCTGGTTGCCAAAGCAAAATCCGCACAATCAACTAAACTTGGGGTAATGATTTGGGGAGGTTTTTCTCCTGAAATATGGAACCAAATCAGCAGTCGTATGGAGGGCAGTTCCGATCGCAACAACTCGTAAACTTTAGGATTATTCCAAAAATGGATGTGAACAATATCAGCCTCTTCCATTTCTTTGATAATCGCAGCTCGATCTTCTGCGAAACGCACAGCAATTCCAGCTTCCTCAGCTAGTTCTACCATGTACTGCTCTGTTATGGGTAGCAGTGAGATGACAGAGTGCTCAAACGTACCTAATTTGGCTGAATGCTTGGCTGTTGCTATCAAAGCACGAGCAGCACCACCGCGAGAAAGTCTTTGGATAATGTGAAGTACCTTAGTCATTTTTTGTCTACCTTAAATTATGCTTAATTCACAACTAACTTGATATAAGTCATCCAGCGAAATGTGTTAATTTCATCTTTCAATATCTCAAATTGAGGTACTTCCGAGAGTCTTAGCGCTTCATTGGTAACATATTTTTTATGGGTTGCCACTTGTTCCATAGAGATATTTTTCGGTTTAAATAGAGGTGGAAACACCATATATTCCTCAATCATTTTTTGCAGATTTTCCGCTTCTGTACCTCCTTGATAAAAGTAAGATTGCAAACTGTTTTTGTCCGGCGGTGGACTTAAATAGTTGTTATTCACAATCAGGCTAGTAAATCCCTTCTCTTTAGCCTGCAAAGTTCTGTCATAAATATTTTGACCGTCGTCAAAAAAGGCTAGCGATCGGAAAAGATCGTAATTAGCAAAATTGAAATCTTTGAAATCACCTGAGTCATAAATAGCTACCTGCGAATTATATACTCGCTGTTTGGGATTTGGATCGAAACAGATAATTTTGGCATCAGGTACAGCCTGTTCAATTATCCAGGTAGTTAAACCTTTAAAAACTCCACTTTCAATCACCAGTTTAGGATCTGCCATTTTCAAGAAAGACCACAGCGTAAAAGCGCCAATAGACTTGACTCCACCGTCATTATTCTGAATCGGTCGCTGAGCATAAATTTCCAAAAATGCTAATAAATCTTTTTCAAATTCCGATTTATGTGGCAACCAAGCTGGCCAGAGATTTTCTCTTAACTCATCTAACAAAAATTTAGCTTTTCTGTGCTTCGGTGCAATTTTCACCAATCTATCGAGGACTTCAACAGCTTCACTCTTACGCTCTAGTTGAGCCAATGCTATAGCTTTTCCGTAATGCAACCCTGGCAATTTGGGTAGAGATTCGATCGCTTTGTTAAATAGACTTAGTGCTTGCTTACTCTCGGACTGATTCAATTTTTCTAAAGCCTGCTTGACAATAGCTTGAGGATCGCCACTAAATATCACCTTTTCCATTAAATCCTCTGCTTGTAAATCGCGAGTTACTTGCGGTGGATGATAGAGGGGAAAGTACATTTCCTGTGTATCTGCATAGGCTCGTTTATTACTTTTAGAAACAGTATGGGTAGAATGCTCGTCAAATCCAATATTAGAAATTAAATTGGTGCGCGGAACGATACATAATCCTTTTCTAACCCAACAGGCAAACATCCAAGCCCTAGCCCAGGAACTATAACCCTCATAGTTATCTTGCATAATTTTTGTCCAATAATCAACCGCCCGCTGATTTGGCAAAAATGTCGATAACCAATTCTCGTTCTGTAGTTTTGGCCATAATGCCATGCTGTTATCATAATGTTGCCAAGCACTTCGCCAAGTTGCCCAGCCCCAGATCAAAGCGTATTGAGAAAAGTAGTAACTGTATTTACTAGCTTGATATTGATGGGTATTATCACCCCCGATCAACATAACTCTGTCATCGTAGCGATATCGTTCTAGCAATTCTTGGCAGTAGCGGAAGAAACTTGGATGAGCCACACAGTCATCTTCAAGAATGATGGCTTCTTCAACATTCTGAAAAACCCAATTTAATCCTGTATAAACACGAGTTCTACAACCAAGGTTAACATCTGAATAATTTTTCAGAACTTCACAATCCCAGTCTACTTGTTCAACTACGGCTCGCGCTGCGGCACATAATTGAGCTTCTTCTGGTCTATCTTGACGCGGACCATCAGCAATCACAAGCAACTTAGGAGGTTTCATTTGTCGAATTAACTCAAAGACTTTCTGAGTCATATCTGGTCGCTTGAACATCATCAAAACGACGGGTGTGTTTAGTTGCCATTGATTCATTTTATTACTCGCTGTCTAGATTTAGTGCAAATTTATACTGCTGTCGTAAGGTTAAGGACATAACGTATAGCCTGTTTCCATTCCGGCAAATTGCTGAGAGAATAGGTATCGTGTCTGTAACCTCTATCGGAGGAGAAATTCCTGAAACAAATGCTCCAATCGGAGATAGTTTCCATAGCTGAATAAGGTGTATAACTAAAGGATTCCTGCAAATATTTGGTCATCCGGGAATAATGACCTGTATAATACTGATACCAGGCTATCCAGACGAGTGTACTGTAACGAATTTGAGGCTCTATCTGACGTATTCGCTCTGGTAAATCAGAGTTGGAAAAAAACTTGTTCAAAACGGCTTGGACACATTCAGCCTGTTTGAGAGCATTGCGCGTTGTGTTTCTGTCATGCTGTCTATAGCACACAGTTATTTGAGGCAGCCAAGCTGCTTCACAACCCATAAGAGCTAGACGCAATGCCAAGTCTACATCATGGGATTGACGAAGCTGAACGTCGAAACCTTCAGCACGCTCCAGCCAAATTCGGCGGATCATGATTGAACTGGTGCGTATTGGCTTCCATCTCAACCAAGTTTCTAAGTTAAGTTCTGGTATTTTGTGCCAGGGTTCAACTTCTGATAGGGTTTCACCTCGCTGGTTGATTATGCGCCAGCCTGTATGGATGCTACCTAGAGATGGTTGAGCATCAAAGCAAGCTACTTGGGCTGCCAGTTTTTCGGGAAGTAGAAAAAAATCATCAGCGTCTAAAAACGCAATTAACTCACCTTTTGCTTGACGGATACCCCGATTGCGAGCTGCCGCTGAACCTTGGTTATCTTGATATAGATATTGAATGCGATCGAGGTAAGGCTCTAATGCGGTGCGGGTGTTATCTGTTGAGCCGTCATCAACTACAATTATTTCGCAGTCACGATAAGTTTGACTGAAAACACTTTCGACAGCTTGCCCGACATAATCCGGAGAGTTATACACCGGAATAATTACGCTTACCTTGGGTTTTCCAGAAACCGTTGACATCAGAACCTCCTTAGCATAAGTATTCTCTGCTAACTCTAAAGGATCAGGATAAAAACATTGGAATTCTTGATTGTCTGAATGATTAAGGGGGGTATTATAATCCGGTTTTGATATTCGTCTTTCCCTACTCCGGATCTCCAGGGGCTATTTGGCTAATCCGCCTTAGGGATGGGTTGATATTTTAATGAAATATCGCCTGTATGTCATCTGTTAAAAAATAATTAAAATCTATAATTTAGGAAAGTTTAATCCGGAGCAGAGAACTGAAGGCCCGAATTATTTTAATAAATTGACTGCTAGCTAGTCTCCTGAATATGGCCCCCCCAAAACCTTTCGTACCCAATCCAAAACCTTTAGGTTCATCTCCTGACCACTACAAATTCACTGGTCAACCCCATAACAGCACTACAGTCAACATTAAGTGGACACCCTTAAAAATCCTAGGGAGTGTTATTTTGTTGGGTTCTCCTTATGCTGGGTTCATTCTGATGCTATACTCATCGGGTTTAAAAACAATAGCTATTATTATGATAGGAGCCGTTATCCTGATAGGGGGGTCGATCGCACTTTTATACTACTTAAACAGAGAAGAGCCCGTCAAACCGCCTTCCAATCAAAAGAAGCGACATTAATATACAGCAGCGATCGCAGTCTTTGAAAACCTGCGATGCCTAGTGTCAGGTTTTAATTCGCTAACTACACAAACTCATATACAGGAACTTCCAACGTCCGACTCGGCTTGTTTCTTTTTAAATTAATCAGGGCGGGCATTTCCCGCCCTCTGTTGCTAATTCCCCCGAAACACTGATTTAGCGGTCGATTTCAGAGAATGACCCACATCTGCTAACATTTGTGCGATCGGCTGCTGCGCCTGCATGAAAACGCGAGCCGTATTACGTCCAGGCATCCCCGAAATCGAGCCGCCGGGATGCGTGCCCGCCCCCGTGAGAAACAAACCCTCGATCGGCGTTTTGTAATTTGCCAACTCCGGTAAAGGACGGAAAAATATCATCTGATCCAGCGTCATGTCAATGTGGTAACAATTCCCCTTGAAAGCCCCTAAACGCTCTCCCAATTCCGCCGGACTTTCCACCCGCTTACCGATAATTGCGTTCTTGATATTGGGTGCATATTCTGCTAATTTGTCAATACACCGATCGCCAACTTTATTTTTCAAGTCATCTGTCCAACCGGTACCATTCAGCCCAGTTCCCTCAGCATTTTCGATTTGATAAGGAGCAAAAAATTCAATCCAAACCGTATGATGTCCGGGGGGAGCCATTGAGGGGTCTCGCATTGTCGGTACTACCACATACATTGATGGATCAGCATCGGGAATTTTGCCGATCGCAGGTTGGGTATGAGCAATTTCGACGTGTTTCACCGAATCGGCAATCAAAATAGAGCCGATTAGATATTCATCTTGATGATTCCAGCGATCGAACTTGGGCGCTTCATTCAAAGCTAAATCTATTTTGAGAATACTCTCATTGTTATTCACAATTTTGCGTTCCAATCTTTCCCGCAAATTCGGGTCAGCAGCATCGATATCACTGTCATCGATTAGCAAAAACAAACGTTGGGCATCAATATTAGAAATCACACCTTTTGTAGCACGATATTCTGTCCCGTTGGCAACTCGAACTCCCGCAGCGCGGCCGTCATCAACTAATATTTTATCGACGTGCTGATCGGTAAGTACCACACCACCGTAACTTTTAACTAAATTGAGCAGTGCTTGCACTAATGCACCCGTACCTCCGCGAGGTCTTGACATACCTGGATTGTGCCTCATTGCCATCATAATTGCCCCGATCGCAATGGTTTTTTGTGATGGGGGAGCACCGAGTTCTGCGGACAATCTGGCTAAGGGTGCTTTCAGAAACTCTTCATCAAACCATTCATTCAGAAGCTCTTCAGCGCTAGTCATCATTGTGCGTACAAAGTCCAGCGTTTTGTCTGGAGAACCGATGACTGAAAATAAGTCTTTTAGTTTGTCAATATTATAGTTTCCGGCAATATCGATAATCGACTTTGGTGGTGCGTTAAACATCGGAATCATCGCATTTAAAGCGCGTTGCCAATAGTCGGTATATTCGGCGTATTTTTTGGCATCTCGTTCGCTATATCTGGCAATTTCAGCACAGGTTTTTTCGAGGGATTTGTGGGCTAAGAAATACTTGCCGTCGGGATGGGGACAAAAGACGACTGGATCGCATTCGAGATATTCTAATCCGTATTTTTCTAGCTCTAATTCTTCGACAACAGGTCCTAAATGGATAAATTCGTGGTCGATCGCACAAAGGTTGAATTTAAACTCTGGTAATTCGGGAATCACAGCTTCGGTAGTTGCTGCACCGCCGGGGACAGAACGTTTTTCTAATAAGAGGACTGTATATCCAGCTTTGAGGAGATAAGAGGCGCAGACCAGTCCGTTGTGACCTGCTCCGATGATTATGACATCATAGGTTTGCATAGATGAAGCTCTGAGGATGGGGAATGGGGCATTGGGCATTGGGCATAGGATATAGGATAACTGACTACGTTAGTTAGTGGTTATTTGTTATTTTTTAGTCGCATGGGGATGGCAATTACCAATGCCCGATGCCCTATGCCCTATGCCCTATGCCCCATTCCCAATTACCAATTCCCAATTACTTGAGTTGCTTGAGCACTGCCTCAGCTTTTTGGGCACCATCATTGTTGCCTTGCTGACGATAAGTGTCGAGGGCTTGTTGAAAAGCTTGAGCTGCTTCGGATGTGCGATCGCGCCTTTTGAGTGCTATACCCAAGTTATAATAGGCTTCGGCTCTATTGGGGTCGAGCTGAATTACGCGCCGAAAAGTGGTAATTGCTCCTAATAAATCTTGTTTTTCCAGTTGAATTTCTCCGATCGCAGCGTGTGCTTCTACTAAATTCGGTCGCACCATAGTTGCACGCCCATATGCTACAAGCGCTCCGTCTAAGTCATTTTGAGTTCTGAGTAGTTCGCCGATTTCTAACTGCACATCTGCATTCTTAGGCTCTAGTTTAGCAGCTTCTTCAAAAGCTACTACCCCTTCGGAACTGTTGCCACTGCGGAGTAATGCAGTACCTAATTTCAACTGTACGCTGGCTTGTTTGGGAGCGAGTTTGGCTGCTTGCTGAAGCACATTAACTGCACTCGAAAAATTTCCTTGCTGGATTAATACTAAACCCATTGAAGAATAAGCTTGCCAATTTTTGGGGTCGATCGCGATCGCCTCTTGGTATGCTTTAAAAGCACCGCTGTAATCTTGTTGTTGAAATAGTACCACTCCAAGACCGATTCGAGCGTTGACATTTTTGCGATCGAGTTGAGCAGCGCGACGGTAAGCTGTGGCGGCGGCGGGATAGTTTTGCAAATTTGCCATAGCATATCCTAGGGCGTATTGAAAATCAGCATTTTTGGGTTCCAGACCGATCGCTTGTTGATAAAATTCTACTGCGGCTTTGTAGTTACCCTGACGCGCTTCTAAGTAACCAATACCGGAAAAAATACGTGGGTTTTCTGCATCTAAACGGGCTGCTTGCTCATAAATGGCGATCGCCTTACCATAGTCTCCCCCATCCACCAATTCGCGCCCTTTTCGCAACAGACTATCCAAATTTGCATTATTTTCAGAGTTGACTTGAACAGATATTTCTGCTGAGACTGCCCGAAGCGGTGCAGTGACAGCGAGTCCAGCTATCAACAACGTACTGAATACCAAGAGACTTTTTTTGTACACGGTCATTTGTTTCAAAGAGTGTGTGGATTGAAAGAGCGAGTTGATGCCAGGTTCCCAAACAGACGAATTAGGATTAACCAGGAATCCTTGAGCGACGAGATGTAGTCAATATACAGGACAAGACGAACTCAAAAATTTTGCGATCGAGGCCAACTAATGATTGTAACAACAACTGATATTATCCAAGGATCAGAAATTCAATCTTACCTTGGAATTGTAACTGCTGAGGTAGTCTACGGCACTAACGCCCTGCGAGACTTCTTCGCGGGAATTCGCGACATCATCGGCGGGCGCACAGCCAGTTACGAGGAAGTATTTCTCAAGGGACAGCGAGATGCCCTCATGGAACTGGAACAACGGGCTCAGAGGATGGGAGCAAATGCTGTCATCGGGGTAGAAATTGACACCGGCACGATTAACGTAGACACCAAGGGGGCTTTGCTGCTGATTACTGCTGTTGGAACGGCCGTAAAACTGCGCTAAGCTTTCTCTTATCTATACATCCGTAAACTTTTATAACTGGATAAATAGTCATTAGTCATAAGTCATGAGTTATTAGTCAGCAGTCATTAGCTAATAGCTGCGAACTGAGGGCTAATGACTTTTCCGTTTCTTTCTTTAGACATACATACTGGTTATTTCTGGAGGTAGATACAATTTCTATCAATCTCCGCCACAATTAATATTTAAATGGGATGCTGTTAAAAAATAAACCAATTGTAAACAAACACAAGAAAGGAAAAAGCTATGTCATACGTCAATAGACCTGTAGATAACATTGTTAGCGAACCCGTGGTTGTTAATTCAGTCACGGAATATCACGATCGAGTCCGGTGGGGCCCGATTTTTTCAGGTTTGGTAATTGCGATCGGCTCACAATTGGTGTTAAGTGCTTTGGGTGCTGCGATCGGCTTGAGCAACATTGCTAATTCAGGAGCTCCCCGCAGTATAGCCGGCAACGTAGGTACCGGGGTCGGAATTTGGTCAATTATCAGTTTATTAATTAGCTTGGGCCTTGGCGGTTGGGTGACTGCTCGTGCTTGCGGGCCAATGAATCGCAACACAGCCCTTTTGAACGGAGCAATTTTGTGGGCAACTACCTTAACAATTGGCTCTTGGCTGTTAGCAAATGGAGTAGCAGGTACTTTTGGCGTAGTCGCCGCCAATGCTGGAGCTGCGATTAATCAAGCGCAGCAGGGCGGGGTGAATTTGCCTAATCAAGCACCTAATGTATCTGCTCAGGATGCTCGCGATATAGCCAGTAATGCTGCTAAGGCGGGTTGGTCGTTTTTGTTCGGCTCGCTGCTGGGTTTAGTTGCGTCAATGGCTGGAGCATCTGCTGGCGCGAGCACTCATCGCAATCACTCTTAAAAAGGAGTTCGGGCATTGGGAATTAGGCATTGTCAGTCTGATTTGTAGGTTTTCTCGTTCCCAGGTAGAACCTGGGAACGCATTTCTTGAGGCTCTGCCTCTCGGTTTTTCAGAGGAGGCAGAGCCTCCGGATCTGCGTTACCAGGCAGAGCCTAGGAACGAGTATAATTCACCTTACAAATTAAGCAGTAAAGTATTTCGCTGCTGGGTGATAGGTGATAATTGCGGTTGTGGATTGTTCGGGATAAAGTTGTTCGCTTTCATCCATATGCAGATTAATCCGATCGCACTTCAGCAAGTCCAACTGTTTATACTGATCCGCCATATTCGGACAAGCAGGATAGCCGAAACTGTACCGCGAACCGCGATATCTTTGGGCCAGCATATCGCGGATGTTATCCGGTTCTTCGCTAGCAAATCCCAATTCCCGGCGAATCCGCGCGTGAGTCCACTCTGCGATTGCTTCTGCTGTCTGTACCGCTAACCCGTGGAAGTAGAGATAATCGGTATATTGATTGTTAGCAAACAGCTTTTGCGCGTACTCTGTCGCAATTTCTCCCACTGTCGCTACTTGCATCGGAAATACATCAATTTTACCCGATTCTTTCGGCGCGAAGAAGTCAGCAATGCACATTCTGCGCGCCGATTTTTGTCGCGGAAATGTCCATGTTGTGGCTGGTGTAGATACATCTTGCCCGTTATTCATAATTTCCGGGTGATAGAGATGCAGAGAATTTCCCTCAGATTGACAAGGAAAATACCCGTAAATTGCTTGCGGATGCAACAGCTTCTCAGTGATAATTTTGTGTTTCCATTCCTCCAAAATCGGATAAACTGTTTCAGCCAAGAAAGCGTCGTATTCTTCCCGCGATTGGTCTTTTGGCTTGCGGAACTGCCACTGTCCGGCAACTAAGGCTTGTAAATCCAAGTGCCATAAAAGTTCTTCAAAGGGGATGTCTTCCGGCTGCAATAACTGAGTTCCCCAAAAAGGCGGATTTGGGCGATCGATATCTATGTCAACTGCCTCGGAACGTTTAGTATCTATTACAGTTGGAATCTCTAACTTGGCTGCTTTCTTCGCATCCTCAACAGCAATTTCTTCGGAAGTTTTAACTTCTTTAACTGCGCCGTTTCCATTTTCAACTTCATCCAAAAATCCTTGGAAATCTTCCCAGTTACCAGCAGACTTAGCTGGCATCAGTTTCTCCATGAAGTTCAAGTCTGAAAACGCATCTTTGCCATAAACCACTTTACCTTTGTAAGTATTTTGACAGTCTTCATGCACGAATTTGGGAGTCAAAGCTGCACCGCCCAAAATTACCGGCACCGTAATTCCTCTTTGGTTAAATACCTCCAAATTCTCTTTCATAAATGCGGTGGATTTTACCAGCAATCCACTCATGGCAATACAATCCGCTTTGTGCTTTTCGTAGGCATCAATTATGTTATCAACTGGCTGCTTAATGCCCAAGTTAATTACTCGGTAGCCGTTGTTTGATAAGATAATATCAACCAAGTTTTTGCCAATGTCGTGAACGTCGCCTTTGACAGTCGCAATGATGAATGTTCCTTTGGAATTATCCCCAGATTCGGATTGTTCCATGTGCGGCTCTAAATAGGCAACTGCGGCTTTCATGGTTTCGGCTGATTGCAATACGAAAGGCAGTTGCATTTGTCCCGAACCAAACAATTCTCCGACTACTTTCATCCCGTCCAATAGGAAAGTATTGATAATGTGCAGAGGTGGATAGGTTTCTAATGCTTTGGTTAATTGGATATCGAGCCCGATTCGTTCGCCGTCGATGATGTGCTGCTTAAGACGTTGTTCTACGGGGAGGTTTGCGTCTTCTGTTCGATCGCGCTTGGTAGTTTTGCCCGCAAACACCGTTGTCAGGTCGCCCAAGGGGTCGTAAACGCAAATATCGCCGTCAAACTCGCGTTCGTCGTAAATCAGTTTACGGCAGATTTCTTGGTGTTTGGGGTCGATTTTGGCGAGGGGCAAAATCTTATTGGGGCTGACAATGGCGGAGTCCATCCCGGCTTGGATTGCTTCATGCAAAAACATCGAGTTCAAGACTTGTCGCGCTGCCGGATTCAAGCCGAAGGAAATGTTAGAAACTCCTAAAATTACGTGACAACCAGGCAATTCTTGGCGAATGCGACGGATAGATTCGATCGTAGCTTTACCATTTTTTCGGTCTTCTTCAATCCCGGTGGAAATTGGCAATGCTAGGGTGTCGAAAAAGATTTCTGGGGCGGGAATTCCTCTTTCGATGGCGGCGTTGTAGGCGCGTTGGGCGATCGCAAATTTCTGATCTGCTGTGCGCGCCATCCCATCTTCATCAATTGTACCGATAACTATAGCAGCGCCGTATTTTTTTGCCAAATCCAAAACTTGATAAAAACGCGGTTCTCCGTCTTCATAGTTAGTGGAATTCAGCAAACATTTGCCGCCAGCAACTTTTAACCCGGCTTCCATCTTTTCCCATTCGGTGGAATCCAACATTAAAGGGAGAGTTGCGTTTGTCACAACACGAGAAACTAATTCTTTCATGTCGCGGACACCATCGCGGCCGACATAATCCACGTTGACATCGAGAATGTGCGCGCCTTCTCGCACTTGTTCCCTAGCCATTGCTACTAAACCATCCCAGTCTTCAGCGTTTAGCAAATCGCGGCATTTTTTGGAACCGCTGGCGTTGAGTTTCTCGCCGACAATTAAGAAGGAATTTTCTTGTTCGTAGGGTTGGGCGCTGTAAATTGAGGCGGCGGAAGGTTCCCAGCTAATTTCGCGAATTTTGGGTTTGAGAGTTGTGCCAATTTCTGATAGTTCGCGGATGTGATCGTAGCGCGTGCCACAGCAGCCGCCGATGACTTGTACGCCTAAGTCTTCGACGAAGCGCATCAAGGCCATTTTCAACTCTATGGGCGTGAGTTTGTAGTGCGCGTGGCCGCCGATGTTTTCGGGTAAACCGGCGTTGGGAATGCAGGAAACTACGAAGGGCGAATGTTGGGAAAGGTATTTGATGTGTTCGGCCATGCGATCGGGCCCAGTAGCACAATTTAATCCTAAAATGTCGATCGGGTACGGCTGCAAAATGGCTAAGGCGGCGCTGATGTCGGTACCGACTAGCATTGTGCCGGTGGCTTCCATTGTCACTGATACCATTAATGGAATGCGATCGCCTTTTTTCTTGAATACTTCTTCGATCGCATTTAATACTGATTTAATTTGCAGCACATCTTGGCAAGTTTCGACCAGAAATAAGTCAACACCGCCGTCGTAAAGTCCTTCTGCTTGTTCGGCAAAAGCGGCGGTGAGTGTGTCGAAATCAATGTGTCCTAATGTGGGTAATTTGGTGCCTGGCCCGATCGAACCTGCGACAAATCTCGGCTTTTCTGGGGTGGAAAATTCGGCGGCGATACCCTTGGCGAGTTCGGCGGCAGCTTTGTTGAGCTCATAAGCTTTGTCGGCTAAATCGTATTCGACGAGGACGATGGAAGCCGCGCCAAAGGTGTCTGTTTCAATCACGTCGGCCCCTGCTTCGAGGAAACCTCGGTGGACTATGGCGACGGCTTCCGGCTTGGTGTAAACGAGATATTCGTTGCAGCCTTCGTATTCTTTGCCGCCGAAGTCTTCTGCTGTCAGGTTTTGGACTTGTAGGTTGGTTCCCATTGCGCCGTCGAAGACGATGACAGGGCGTGAGGGGTGGTGGAGTCGATCGAGGAATAAGCTTTTCATCAGCGGTAAAAAAACGGAGGTGCTATATATTTACAATTTTATCGAAAAATTGGGTTGAAAACCCCGTCCTTGTAGGACAGCTTTATATTTACCAGAGACACAATCACCACTAAATGTGTTAAAATACTGGAATGCTAACCTTGAATTACCGCTATCGAATCTATCCAAACATCGCTCAAGAACAGTTGCTTTTTGAGTGGATGGATATTTGTCGCGTCGCCTATAACTACGGGCTGCGAGAAATCAAGGATTGGTGCAATAGTCGGAAATGCCTGGTTGACAGATGCTCTATAAGCCATGAGTACATCATAGCTGCGAATGCTCCTTTCCCCAGCGAAGTAAAACAACTTAACGCGCTGCCTGGCGCTAAAAAGGTATTTCCCCGTTTGAGCGAAGTACCCAGTCAAGTGTTACAACAGGCACTGAAACAATTGCACAGAGCCCTTGATGGGTTTCAAAAAGTTGGGCATGGGTTCCCTCGATTCAAGAAATTTGGGCAATTTAAGTCTTTGTTGTTTCCCCAGTTCAAGGATAATCCCGTAACTGGAGCACATATTGCCTTACCAAAATTGGGGTTAATTCCAATTAAACTGCATCGCCCAATCCCACAGGGATGTGTAGTAAAGCAAGTCCGAATAATCAACAAAGCAGATATTTGGTACGCCTCCATCAATATTCAATGTGATGTTAGCGTTCCCAATCCAATGCCACGCGGTCATCCCATTGGGGTAGATGTGGGACTTGAAAAATTTCTGGCAACTAGCGACGGAGTTTTTGTAAAATCGCCCAAGTTCCTGAAAGTAATGCTCCGCAAGCTGAAATTGCTGCAACGCAGACTTTCTCGAAAGAAGAAGCGCTCTAAAAATTACGAGAAACAACGTATCAAGGTTGCTAGACTTCACCACACAGTTGATAACACCCGTAAAGATTTCCACTTCAAACAAGCTCATACCCTTTGTGATGCTGGCGATATGGTCTTCATGGAAGACTTAGATTACCGAATCCTAGCCAAAGGAATGCTGGGTAAACAAATGCTTGATGCTGGGTTTGGACAGTTCCGAACTATCACCAAGTATGTGTGTTGGAAGCGTGGCAAATTCTTTGCCGAAGTTGATGCTAGGGGAACTTCTCAGGAGTGCCCTGAGTGCGGTACAAAAGTTAAAAAAGACTTGAGCGTTAGAGTTCATGCTTGTTCTAATTGTGGCTATACAACGGATAGGGACGTTGCCAGCGGTCAAGTGATTAGAAATAGGGGAATAGAACTGCAACGTACCGATGGACAGTCGGGAATCCAAAGCGCCTATGCAGACGGTTTGCCAGGGGTTGAGATATCTCAGTCTAGGTCAAAGTCGAAAACCCGCAAGGGAACAACTAGGAAATCTAAGAAGTGATTCTTAGAAGCTCCGTACCTTCAGGTCGGAGTGATGTCACCCATTGTGCAATATTCTCAACATTTACAGTAGATTCCACGTTTAAGAAGTACATTCAATATCCTCGTAGGGACATGACACGGTGAGGTGTCCCTATCCCTGCTAGTGCCTACATACCCGAAAAGTGCTGTATCACCCAAATAAATCTCGATCGCACTACTGGCACAAATGCGATCGAAGTATTGACTTCAACCGCTCGAATAAATCCCTCTTTCTTCCAGTTGCTGCATAAAAAACTCTTCCAAACTAGGCTTAGCCAAATTCATCCCAATTAGCTGCCCTCCCGTGGCGCTCAGACTAGACATAAACTGCTTCGGATCGCCATGCAAATGACCGTACCACAAATCATGATCAACCTCCATATCCGGTATCCATTTTTGCAGGATATTCAAATGACCACCCCTACCTTCAACCCGGTAAGTTTCAGTCTTACCCAAAAGTTGATCGATCGCACCAATACAGATTAACTCACCTCTCGCCAAAATTGCCACCCGATCGCAAATCTTCTCCACATCTGAAAGTATGTGAGAATTAAAGAAAATCGTTTTCCCTTGACTTTTTAGCGATAAAATGATTTCCCGCATCTGATAGCGTCCCATCGGATCTAAACCCGACATCGGCTCATCTAAAAATACCACATCTGGATTATTAATCAAAGCTTGAGCCATACCAATCCGTTGCAGCATACCCTTAGAATACTGGCGCAATTGTTTTTTGATTGCCGCAGATTGAGCTAGCCCAACCAAGTCTAGCAAATGCGGAATTCGCTGTCGCTGAACCGCAGCAGGAATTTGAAATAAACCAGCCGCAAATTGCAAAAATTCCCAGCCTGTGAGATAATCATAAAAATACGGATTTTCTGGCAAATAACCGATTCGTTGCTTCACGGTGCGATCGCCCAAAGGCCTTCCCAACAGCAGTCCCCTACCAGAAGTGGGCCGCACAATACCCAGCAAAGTCTTCAGCAGCGTAGTTTTTCCCGCTCCATTTTGTCCCAAAAGCCCGAAAGTTTCGCCCTCAGAGACAGTCAGAGTACAACTTTTGAGCGATTCAATTTTTTGGTTCATCCAGAAGCCAGTACGGTAGAACTTCCCCAGATTAAATGTTTCCACAACTGGCGCTGTGGCAGGCATCTCAGTGAAAGTTGGCGCATCTATAAGAGGTTCCATCGTTGTAAGCAAAATAGGTAGCATCTGATGTTAAGCTAAGTTTAGCTATACTTCAATCTTACTGAATATGGAACGTTCAAAAATTATTGCTATTATCACCGGCGTATTTTCTATAGTATTAGCACTTGGCTATCTTTTGCTCGTCACCCTCTTGGACTTTCGAGGTGAAATGCTCCCTGCGCCTCAAAGTCAGTTGCCAGTCTCAATGCAATTTCAGCAATTAGCGACTACTAACCTGACTTTGCGAGCACCGAGGATTTATACTCGATTTTGACCGAAATTCCATTAGTAAAGGATGTAGATTGAATTACGATTGAGGAATTTAACCTATGAAACCGATTATCTTACTTGCCATCTTAACTCCTTTGTGGTTGACTGCACCGGCAAAAGCGGAAAACATTACTTGTCCCAGACAACCTCTAGCAACAAATTATTGCGATAATTATATTAGTCAATCTCAGAATATTACTCTGGGACAAGCTTCGGATTTAATTGGCAGGTGGCTGGATGCAAAACAGAAAATATTTGCTCCTCCGTTCGATCGCTCTTTGCTGACTACAATCACTACAGGTATTTTGTATAGTGATACAGTCAAAGGTATTGAGAATTTGAGAAGCACTAATTCTCACTACCGATACGGTGTCCAAAAAGTTGAATCCGTCGAACGTTTTGCGGCATCTGGAAACAAAGCCACGATTGAAGTCAGAGTCACGGAAGATGCTACAATCTACCGAGATGATAGAGTGGAGACTAGCAGTTTTAATACTAGGGTAGTTCGCTATACCTTAGAATATTTGGATGGCATCTGGAAAATTGCGGATTCTCAAGTCATGCGTTATTAGTTAGTGGTTATGGGTTAGTTGTCATTAGTTATTGGTTGGTTGTTATTACAATTGCAAATTAACAACTAATAACTAATAACTAAAAACTAACAACTACCAACCAACTACTAACTAATACAAATGAATTGCTTTGATCATATGATAAGCAATCAATAATTGAGTCAAAGCTAGCGGGTAACTTTGCAAAACTTCGCCAGTTGTACCCACAAGTTTACCAATTTCAGAATTGCCTTCGGTAGAACAAAAGCCTCGGAGATGGGGCATTTCACTGCACAAAATCTTTTCCAGTTCGCTTACTTGCTCGCTAGTAGCGTGGGAATCTACTTCCAAGACATCAACTGGTTTGCCCATATCCCGATCGAGTTCTAAACGAATTGCCGGTTTAAAGCTATCACTGCCTTGGCTTAAAATCTCAGTAAAATCAGGGTGAGGGATTGTCGGTCTCAGGACTAAACGGACACTCAAATTGACTTCATTGTCCTCTTCTGGCAAGTAAAAAGTAACTACAACATCAGCAAACTTGCGCTGTGGACGAATAAAGTCTTCCGAATCACCTTCCCGCTTTTTCATTTCCGCCAATACCTGTTCTTCAGTATAGCCACGCTTCATAATATCGCGCTTAACTTTCCACTCAGTTCGGAGTTGTTCTGGGGGAGCAAGATACACTTTTACATCATAAGAATCACGGATTGCACGAGTTGAATAACCCAGCAAACCTTCAACTATTACAAATTTGCTGGGCTTGATGTATTCCGGCGCGTCAAATGTACCTGTCGTGTGATTGTAGATGGGTTTGAGAATGGCTTGTCCGGTGCGTAGCAGACTGAGGTGCTGCTGCATGATGTCCAGGTAATTGCAGTCGGGATGCAATGCTGTGAGCCCTATTTGCGCCCGCTGGGCTCTGTCGTATCGGTGATAGTCATCGGTACAAATAATCGTGACATTTTCTGGTCCCAATACTTGGGCAATTCCCTTGGTCAGCGTGGTTTTGCCTGCTGCGCTGTCTCCGACGATGCCCAGAATGATTGGTCGATCGCTCATTGTTTTTCCCCCGCCAAACAATAGTAATTTTTGTTGTTAACTATACATTTTATCAAAAGTGTGTTCGGTGCGATCGGCTCAAAAAGGAAGAAGGAAGAAGGAAGAATAGGAGAGGGGGAGAGACCGCTATCAATGCCCCATGCCCCATGCCCCATGCCCCATGCCCCATGCCCCATGCCCCATGCCCCATGCCCAATTACCACTCATCCTTGCGTTTGTTGCTATAAGTTTCCCAATCTTCGTATTCCTGCGACTGATATGATGGTTGCGGTTCGACTTCTGATTCTAATTCTGCTACCATTTCTAGTTCTGATTCTGCTGATTGTTGATAAAGATTCAGAGGTTCGACAACGCGCGCGATCGCATCTTTGACAAAAGCCTTCACAAACTCGTCTTTTCGATTTAATTGAAACTGCCTTTGCACTACTTCTGCAATGCCACCGTCGCCCCAATCTTGGTCATGACGAAAATATTCAATAAAACTTTTCCCGGCAATTCTGGTTAAATAAGCGGCGCTGACTGCTTGAATTGCTTTGCCAAGTACAAACCCGGCTACGCTTAATTGAAGCGCCCTTGATACTACTTGAATTACACCTTCAACTATTCCCAAACTAGCCAGGGTTTTTGCTAGAGAAAATGCCAATTCTTTAGCGCGCTCGATATTTAATTCGCAGCCATAAATCTTGCTAATTTCTACTACCATTTGAGCGTTAACTGCTGCTGTCGCTAGTAAATCCACGACTGGCAAAGGCGTTACTGCAATTACTCCGGCCCCAATCCACTGAAATCGCTCTACTACCTTATCAGCTTGCCTGCGTCTTTGCGCGTCAATTAATTTGCGAGCTTGGTCTCCCAAATGCTGAGATTGTAACAAGATATTGTCAGCAATTAAATCTTCTCCTTCCGCTCGCAAAATCGCAGCAACGCGCCGAATTAAGGGCATAATATCTGCGTCTGGCTGAAAAATTGTGTTGTCTTCTAACACGACTTTTTGGGGATTGGCGCTAATTGCTACCACATCCATTGCTGCTACCAAACCCTTAACTCGCTCTTGCAGCCGATCGAGTATAGCATCTTTGTCACTGTCAGGATAAAGGTCAACTTTATTAAAAACCACGATCGACCTTTTGCCAATTTCCGCCAAATTCCGCAGCGGTTCATACTCAGATTTTCGCAAATCGCCATCCAAAACAAACAATATCAAATCTGCACTCGCCGCCAACTGCCTTGCCAACTCCTCTCTGTAGGTTCCCGCTACTCCAGCTTCCAAGATGCCTGGGGTATCCGTAATTGCTAATTCCCGATCGATCCCTTTCAATTTCAGAGTATAAGTTGCCCCAACTTCAGTAGTTCCCATTGGCGCGCCTACCTGTCCCGCCATCCTTCCCACCAGGGCATTCACAGCAGAAGTTTTGCCCGCAGAACCGGTGCCGAACACGACTATCCGAATGCTACCACGAGCCATACTAGCTTCAATTTCTCGTGCCCTCAACAGCAATGCTTGTCGTGCTACTTCATCTTGAATGCGATCGACTTGTTGCCGAATCGCTTTCAAATTTTCGGAAGCAGCTTCACTTTTAATAATAGGAATTTTCGGCTTAATTAGCCGTTTCCCCTTAGATTTTGGAGGGATTTGTAGCAGTTTTAAATAGTAAAAAATAGCAAAGATTAGCGTCCCCAAAAGAACAAGTATTGCTAAAATCAGCAAATTAGCCAGTAGCGGAGACGCAGACCACGCAACTTGAGTGTAAAGTCCTGTTAAGGAACTCACCAGCCCAATAATCAGCCCCAGGGCGAGGCAGACAGTAGCAATCAATGTTAACAGACGTGGCAAAGACATGAGCGAGTGGCAATAAAAGGCTTGATGCTTTGATTTTTACATTTTATTAAATGTTCTGATCTATAGTTTAGCAATCACAACAAGGAGCAAAAATTATGGGACTATTTGACCAAATTTTAGGTGCGATGGACAATCCCAATCAACAAGCAAGCCCCAATCAGTTGGGTGGCATTCTGGGTGCGGTAGAGCAGTTAAGCGGCAACCAGGGCGTTGATGCGGGTACGACTCAGTTGGCGATGTCGGTTTTGGGTGGATATGTGCGATCGGCTTTGCAAGACGTGCGATCGCAGTCTGGGGATGCACAAGCTCAACAAGTTGTCAACCAATTTAGTGGCACAAATCCCAATCCCGAAGCAGTACAGAGTTTGTTCGGTGGTGGCCAACTGGCACAAATAGTGCAGGATATCGCTCAAAAAACTGGCTTAAATAACGCGACAGTGCAAGCGATGATACCCGTTTTAGTACCCCTCGTGCTGAATTTGCTGCAAACCGGCAGCAACACCCAAAATCCATCTCAAAGCGGAAATTCTGTTTTGAATGCATTTTTAGATGCAGATGGAGATGGAGATGTAGATATTACTGACACCATGTCGATGGCAAGTCGCTTTTTAAATCAGCGTAGCTAGCACTACCTAACTCACTCTTTGTAGAGTGGGTGAGCAAAGAGGTCGATCGCACAATAGACAAAATCCCTCTTTACTGACGCACTCTACTACCCAATTCAATTGGTCAAATAACAGTCAACGGTCAACCGTCAACAATCAACAGTTATTAACCCAAACCCAAATCAGTCACAGCACCAATACTGCTAGAAGAAACCAACTTAGCGTATTTAGCCAAAACACCCCTGGTATAACGAGGTTTAGGAGGCAGCCAATTAGCCCTGCGTTGCTCCAATTCTGCATCAGAAACATTGAGTTGCAACAACCGATTTGGAGCATCAATTGTGATCGAATCACCCTCTGCTACCAGAGCAATTGTGCCACCAACTTGTGCTTCCGGTGCAACGTGACCAACAACCATGCCATAAGTCCCGCCAGAAAAACGACCATCAGTAATCAAGCCCACAGAATCACCCAAACCAGCGCCAATAATTGCCGAAGTTGGTGCTAACATTTCGCGCATTCCCGGCCCGCCTTTTGGCCCTTCGTAGCGGATCACAATCACATCTCCGGCTTGAATCTTGCCGGCTAAGATTGCATCCAAACAATTTTCTTCTGATTCAAATACCCGCGCTGGCCCGGTAAGAAGCGGTTTTTTAACGCCACTAATTTTAGCAACAGATCCTTCGGTTGCCAGATTTCCCCTCAGAATTGCTAAATGTCCTTGGGCGTAAAGCGGGTTGTTCCAAGGGCGAATTACATCTTGGTCGGTGCGGGGTTCTGTTGGAATATTTGCCAACACTTCAGCAATAGTTTGTCCGGTAATTGTGAGCGCGTCGCCGTGCAGCAAACCCTGTTCCAAAAGCATTTTCATTACTAAAGGAATGCCACCGGCTTTGTGCAAATCTGTGGCTACATATTTACCGCTGGGTTTCAGGTCGCACAGCACAGGTACTTTAGCTCGAATGGTTTCAAAATCGTCGAGGGACAGTGTAACACCCATCGTATTGGAAATGGCCAATAAATGCAGCACAGCGTTGGTTGAACCGCCGATCGCCATAATTACCGCGATCGCATTTTCAAAAGCCTTGCGAGTCAAAATTTGGCTAGGTAGCAACTGTTTGCGGATTGCTTCTACCAAAACTGTTGCAGATTCTGCCGCACTGTCAGCTTTTTCGGCATCCTCAGCAGCCATTGTCGAAGAATAGGGCAAGCTCATCCCCATTGCCTCAAAAGCACTGGACATGGTATTTGCCGTGTACATTCCGCCGCAAGCACCAGCACCCGGACAAGCTTTTTGTTCTACTGCGGTGAGTTCCTCTTGGTCAATTTTGCCCGCGCTGAATTGACCAACAGCCTCAAAAGCGCTGACCACAGTCAAATCACGTCCATTGTGGTGTCCTGGTTTAATCGTGCCACCATAGACAAAAATAGCAGGAATGTTCATGCGGGCGATCGCAATCATCGCCCCCGGCATATTCTTGTCGCACCCGCCGACAGCGAGCACACCGTCCATACTTTGACCATTGCAAACAGTTTCAATAGAATCAGCAATCACGTCTCTCGATACCAGAGAATATTTCATCCCTTCAGTTCCCATCGAGATGCCATCGCTGATCGTAATCGTACCGAACATCTGGGGCATAGCACCCGCTGCCTTTGTCGCCGCAGTAGCCCGCAAAGCAAGTTCGTTCAATCCTATATTGCAGGGTGTAATCGTGCTATATCCGTTAGCAATCCCCACAATCGGTTTAGTAAAATCCCCATCACCAAAACCAACCGCCCGCAGCATTGCCCGGTTGGGCGAGCGCTGTACGCCTCCAGTCACAGCTTGGCTTCTCAAATTTTCAGGCATTGTGACATACTCCTACATTCATACTTCACATACAGTGTAGGCTTCTTAGCGAGTCTTTATTCTCACATTTATCAAGGTATTTGTAGAATAGAATCCGCACATAGCTTCCAATACTTTCGGCTGTGCCAAGATTGTGCCGATACTAGAGT
The DNA here is from genome assembly GCA_043718495.1 of Oscillatoriales bacterium. Taxonomy (GTDB): domain Bacteria; phylum Cyanobacteriota; class Cyanobacteriia; order Cyanobacteriales; family Microcoleaceae; genus Microcoleus. The sequence goes on from JAYSVM010000008.1 coordinate 43,696, forward strand.
ATACAGAGTGAATATGGTGGTTATCTGAGATGATGTGTGTGGTATAGCCCATCACTCTCCAACGTTTGAAACAAAAATTGCGAGGCGAATTACATGGAGGCCGATCTAATTCTGAGGCAATATGCGGCCGGAGAAAGAATTTTTCGAGAGATTAACCTCGCCGGGGCTGACCTTAAAGGGGCTGACCTCAGCGAGGCTAACTTTACCAGAGCGAATTTCCAGGATGCGAATCTCAAAGGTGCCAACCTCACGGGGGCGAACCTCCGCGAGGTGAAATTATCAGGGGTGGACTTGACTGAAGCCAACCTCAGCGAAGCAAATCTGATTAGCACTGATTTGAGTCGTGCCAATCTGTGCGGGGCAAATCTCACAGGGGCGAACCTACGTGGCTCAATGGCGAGGGAAGTCAACATGAGCAAAGCTAACTTGACCGAAGCTAATTTGACCGAAGCCAATTTTATTGAAGCGAATTTGTTTGCAGCCAATTTAACGGAAGCTAGCATGATTCGTACTAATTTGATGAAAGCAAATTTGAGTTGGTCAACTCTCAAAGGGGTAAACCTAACAAATGCCATCTTGAGCGAGTCGCTTTTGGAAAGAGCTAACTTAACTAAGGCGATTCTCAGTGGGGCGATTCTGAGCGGAGCAAATCTGACTGGTGCAGATTTACGCGAGGTAACAATGATTGGGGCTAATCTCAGCGAGGCTAATCTTAATAATGCTAACTTGAGAGTCGCCAATGTGAGTTGGTCAACTCTGCGGGGAGCTAACTTGAGTGGTGCTAATTTGTATCGAGCCAAACTGTGTTGGTCTAATTTGAGCGGGGCGGTGCTGGTAGAAAGTGTTTTGATTGATGCTAACCTCAATCGAGCTAACTTGCGGGATGCAGATTTGAGGCGGGCGATTATGCCAGACGGTGCAACCAATGACTCTTAAAAGTTGAGTGTTAACTGTTGACTGTTGACTGTTGACTGCTGACTGTTGACTGCTGACTGTTAACTGTTAACTGCGGTGCCCTGAGCCCTTCGACTACGCTCAGGATCAACTTCGTCGAAGGGTTGACTGTTGACTATAGTAACCTAAATGAGTTGTTATAACGCATTATTGAGTTCTGAAATTATTGTGGAAAATAGCATAGTCATCTCAACTTCTTCCTTCTTCCTTCTTCCTTCTTCCTTCAAATAACTGATGACTACCAGCGAATTATTGATTTTAGGTGCGGCTGGACTTTTTGCCGGTATTCTAGCTGGATTTTTGGGCATCGGCGGTGGCACGATGCTCGTACCTTTGTTAGTGGCTCTTAATTACGATCCATTACAAGCGGTGGCTACGAGCGGTTTGTCGATCGCAATTACAGCTATTTCTGGCAGTTTTCAGAATTGGCGCATGGGCTACTTCCGTTTTAGTCAAGTTGCAGTAATTGGCTTTCCCGCCGTAATAACAGCACAAATCGGCGTTTATTTGGCAGGGATATTTCCCCCTTACTTGTTATTAATTGCTTTTGGGCTGTTACTGTTGCTGAACATTTATTTAATTGAAGTTCGCAAAAGCCTGATGAATCAGGAAAAATCGGCAGAGAAACAAGCGGGAATGGGAGAACACACTGGACAAACAGAAAATTCCCAATTGCCAATTCCCGATTCCCGATTGCCAAATCATCCCAATATTTTATTCAATCCAACTTTTGCTAAAATTGCCACTGGTAGTGTGGCAGGTTTATTAGCGGGTTTGTTCGGCGTAGGCGGAGGCGTGATCATGGTGCCGTTGCAAATTTTGCTGTTAGGAGAAAGTATTAAAAGAGCAATTCAAACGAGCTTGGGTGTCATCGTGATTACTGCAATTTCAGCGACTCTGGGACACGCGGCGCGTGGGAATGTTTTGTGGGCTGTGGGTTTTATTCTGGGTGCTGGTGGCTTGTTGGGAGCGCAAGTTAGCACTCGGTTTTTACCCAAATTGTCCGATCGCACTGTTAGTCTAGCATTTCGATCGCTCTTGACACTTTTATCAGTTTATGTTTTTTGGCAAGCTTGGCAACAATTCACTCAAAAATACATCTAACTACTGTACCGATAGCTGCTTCAGTGCGCGAGTCAGACGCTGCAAATAAGGCTTGACAACTTGTTGATTTTGTCGCTGCAATTGTTCAACTTGCTCTTGCAATTGCTGCATCTCGGTTTGCATCGTTACCACATCTATTGTCGGTCGATCGAGCAAAACTTGCAATTGCCTCACAGTACCTTGGATTTCATTCAAGTCTGCCTCGTCTGATCGCTCCTGCAACTCTGCTGTAATATTTTTAACTTCCATTAATTTTTCGTTCATCAACAAAAACCGGACATTCACATTTTCCCAATCAAGCTCTCTGAGGGCGCTATTTTCCAAGCTGACGAGTTTTTGCTGCAATTGGGAAAGCATCGGGTAAAGTTGCCCAGAGTCTGCCGGAAGTGCGTGTACTTGTTGCTGAAGAGATTGTACGGCAGCGTCTACATCGGCTAGAGTATGAGATTCCAGGTTACGAAGTTTCTCCTGCAAGTCAGAAACGGCGGTGTGGAGTTCCTTAGATTCTGTCGGTAGTGTCTGAACTTGGTGTTGAAGAGACTTTACTGCCAATTCTACACCTGCGATCGCCGAATTTGCCTTTTGTTGAACTTGTTGCTCAAAACGCTGACGATTGAGAAAATTCAGCGATATAGCAGCGGTTAAGGGAGCCGCAGCATAAATAATTTGCCCTGACAATCCCGCGATAATCGTGCCAATAGCTGAACCGGCGATAGAGGCGTATTCTGCCACTTCTAGCCAATCTCGCTGGTTTGAGGAGCTTCTGAGCGCTGGGAATGATCCGTCGTTAATTTTCTGCATAACCTTTTAGTCGTATGGTAGATTGCGATAGGCATATCATAAAAGCTATCCGCGAAACACGCTTACATAATTTCAGAAATCAGTCAGTCAGTCATCAGTCAGGAGGTATACAGAAAATGGGTCTAAAGATTATCGAAAGCTATGATGGCAGTTTTGTCATCGAACCAGAGGCTAAAGCTACACTGTTGAGTTTCTTAACGGCTGAAAGCTTTTTGCAACAAATAGCCTTACAATTGCACTGCTCACGCCTTGAGTTCACAGAGTTACTTTTTCAGCCAGTCCCTTACAGCAGCGAGACTCCCAAGGGAATGCCTGCTGAGTTTGAAAAGTATCATGGTAAGAGTGATTTTGCGATCGTCAATGTGCCACCTAATTTTATGTTCCAAGCCAAAGTTTTCAAGCCCAGTCGCCTCTGTGCAATTTATCGAGTTGTTAAGAATTAGTCAAAGAAGGAAGAAGGAAGAAGGAAGAAGATGGAATAATAGTAATGGTCTTAGCAATTAAGACGTAACATCTTGGCAGTTGCTATAGATGCAGGTAAAGGCAGGAATAATTAATAATCGACAATTCATAAAAAATGACATCAGAGATTCAGACTTTAGCCAGCTTAGATTTTTTGCCCTACATTGATGCCGAGGGAAAATTGCCGGATTTTGTACAGGGAAAAATTGGCGTTTGCGCGATTTTTGACAGCGAGAAAGTGCTGCAATTTGTCGGCTATTCTCGCGATATTTATCTCAGCCTCAAACAGTATCTGGTGCGCCAACACCAACACTGCTACTGGCTTAAAGTCCAAATGATCGATCGACCAAATCGCACCATTCTAGAAAGCATCCGAGAAAGTTGGATTACTGAAAACGGTTCACAGCCTGCGGGTAATGGTGCCGATGCTGCTAAGTGGAATGATCCGATTGATACCAAAGCTGTGATGACTGTCGAAGAAATCACAAATTATGAACGTATTATTATCGATGAAATCGCCAAAGATAAGTTATTAAAAAATGTAGCCCGGCGCGTAGAAAGTGAAATACTATCCGAACTCAAAGCCCGTGGTGTCACTGAAGAAATTCGATTCAATCCTAAGCTGAAAACTAGTGGCTTGCTGGATTTGAAATAAATTGAGTAAGACAAATAGGGCATCGGGCATCGGGCATCGGGCATCGGCTATGCACACCAGACAACAATCAACAGTCAACAATCAACAGTCATTCCGGTGGAACCGGAATTGATATGATTGATGCCGGGAACCTTTCAGAAATCAGAATGCTGAATACAAAAACAATTCTTTCCAGTCTGCTGTTATTTATCCCGATTTCCATTGCCGGGCACTTCCTGGGATGGGAATCCTCCACAATCTTCATCACATCAGCCCTAGCCATCATTCCCCTAGCGGCCTGGATGGGTAGTGCCACCGAAGAAATCGCCGTCGTTGTTGGCCCAAATTTGGGGGGTTTGCTCAACGCGACCTTCGGAAATGCCACCGAACTGATTATCGGCATCGTCGCCCTGAATGCCGGACTAATCGATGTTGTCAAAGCCAGTATCACCGGTTCCATTATCGGCAACCTGCTGCTGGTAATGGGGCTTGCTATGCTGCTAGGTGGCTTGCGCTACAAAGAACAAGAATTTCAGCCCATAGTCGCCCGATTGAACGCTTCAGCGATGAACTTAGCCGTAATTGCCATTTTGGTGCCGACAGCAGTTGATGTCACCTCCAAAGGCATTGATCCAGAGACGATGCAAACCCTTTCCAGCGCCGTGGCTGTAATCTTGATCCTAGTCTATGTGCTGACTCTGCTGTTTTCGATGAAAACTCACACCTACCTCTATGATGCTGGGGTAGCTGAGATGGAAATCCTGGAAGGACTAGCCGAGAACAACTTAGCAGGAGAAAATTCTGAACACAAAGTCAATCTGCCACTGTGGATTGGAGTGTTGTTGGCCTGTACCCTCATGGTATCGGTAGAATCGGAACTGCTGGTGGGTACTCTAGAAGAAGCAACAGCCAGTTTGGGAATCAGTTCATTGTTTACCGGGGTGATTTTGGTTCCGATTATTGGTAACGCAGCCGAACACGCTACAGCGGTGACGGTGGCGATGAAAAATAAAATGGATTTGTCGGTTTCTGTGGCGGTTGGTTCGAGTTTGCAAATTGCTCTGTTTGTTGCCCCGGTGTTGGTTTTGGCAGGTTTTGTCCTGGGAAAACCGATGGACTTGAACTTTAATCCTTTTGAACTCGTAGCGGTGACAGTAGCGGTGCTGATTGCTAATTCTATCAGTTCTGACGGTAAGTCTAACTGGCTGGAAGGTACTTTGCTGCTGGCAGCTTATGCGGTTTTGGCTCTAGCGTTTTACTTCCACCCGGTAATTGACGGAATTGCTTAGACTAAAGGGAAGGGGAAAAAAATTTTCCTATCTCCCTTTTTCCTTCTTGCTGATTGTTTTGGAAGTTGGCGTGGCGATCGTACAATGGAAATTATAGTAAAAATCGATAGAGCAACCTCCATCAGGGTTATGTGGCTTCTGTGAGTTATTGCCTCAATCCCAAATGCCCGAATCCGTCTGACCCTGCCAATGCTGGTAAGTCCGCGTGTCTTCACTGCGGGTCTCAGCTTTTTTTGGAAGGTCGATATCGCTTGGTGGCGCCTCTCGGAGGTGGTGGTTTTGGTAAAACGTTTGAAGTGGACGACAACGGCACCCGAAAAGTGCTCAAAGTCCTTCTCAAAGAACATCCCAAAGCCGTAGAACTTTTTAAGCAAGAAGCCGACGTATTGGTCAGGCTGAGACATCCGGGTATTCCGAAAGTCGATCGCGACGGTTATTTTATATTTTCTCCTGCCAACAGCACAGAGTCTTTTCACTGTCTGATCATGGAGAAAATTGCTGGTGCCAATTTGCAGGACTGGCTGAAACATCGGGGTCGCCCGATTACTCAAGAACTTGCTGTTAACTGGTTGAAGCAACTGTCGGAAATTTTAGATTTAGTTCACCGACTGAATTATTTTCACCGGGATATCAAGCCGCACAATATTATGTGCAAACCGAATGGGCAATTAGTGCTGATTGACTTCGGGACTGCTAGGGAAGTGTCGGCGACTTATTTTGCCAAGGTGGGTCAGGGCGGAAATGTGACTGGTATTGTTTCTCCTGGTTATACGCCACCGGAACAAACTAATGGCAAGGCTGTTCCGCAGTCGGATTTTTTTGCTTTGGGACGCACTTTTGTTTATTTGCTGACGGGGAAGCCACCGACGGCTTTTCCTGAGAACCCGCGCACGGGCAAATTGATGTGGCGCAAAGGGGCTCCTCAAGTTTCCGATTCTGTGGCGAATGTGATTGATTATCTGATGGCGCCTTTTCCGGGAAATCGACCCCAAAGTCCACAGGTAGTTTTGCAGTGTTTGGAAGAAATTAATCTCGATGAGGCGGAGACTGAGTTGCCAACTCAGTTGCCGACAACTGGTCAAAATAAAATTCGGGGAAATCCTGGTGTGTCTGGGATGACCAAGCAGAGTTCGCTCAATCGGCTCAGACCGCTGAGCTCTGGTTTGAAGAAGTCTGGTCTAGGTCAGTTTGAGTTGAAAAACAAGTTGCTGGCGGGCGCTGCTGTTGTAGTGCTGGCTATTTGTGGGTCTCAAATTTATGGTTCGGTGCGTTACAAGGTGTTTCCGGCAAATCCGATTTGGCTGTTTTCTAGTTGGCCTAGCAGTCAGTTTTTGGAAAGCAGTTTGGATAATGTTGGGAGTGTAAATGCGATCGCCATTTCATCGGATGGTCAAACTTTGGTCAGTGCCAGTTTTGGCACGATTAGAATTTGGAATGTGAGGACGGGACGGGTGCTGCGGACTCTCAATCCCGTGCATTCTAAAAAATCGGTAAAAGCCCTGGCTGTGAGTCCCAACGGCGAAATTTTGGCTAGCGGTGGCGACGACAATAATGTGATTTTGTGGGATTTAAACAACGGTCGGCGGATGTTAACTATTCCGGGTCATAGCGGAGGGGTGAACGCGATCGCTTTCAGCCGCGACGGTCAGACTATTGCTAGCGGGAGTGATGATAAAACTGTACGTTTGTGGAATGTCAAAACGGGTAGGAGGTTGTTGACTTTGAGCGGTCATGGGGGAGGAGTAAATGCGATCGCCTTTAGCCCAGACGGTCAAACTCTGGCTAGTGGCAGTGAAGACAAGACTGTACGTTTGTGGAATATCAAAAACGGAGATATCAGAAGAATTCTCGCAGGTCACGGGCAGGCTATTAATTCTGTGGCTTTTAGCTCAAATGGGCAAGTTGTGGCTAGTGGTAGCAGCGACAATACTATCCGTTTGTGGAATGCCCAAAATGGGAAACGCACTCGCACTTTTGAGGGGCATGGAAGTTGGGTAAGGGCGATCGCTTTTAGTCCGGACAGTCGCACTCTAATCAGTGGAGGTGCGGATCTGATAGTTTGGGATTTGAAGACAGGAAAAGAGAGAAGCACTCTTTCGGGTCATAGTCAGTTTGTGAGTTCTATTGCTATTAGCAAACAGGGCAATATTTTGGTGAGTGGAAGTCCCGATCGCACGATTAAGATTTGGCAAATCCCATAGTTATTCGTCATCACCAACTCTGGACACGGCAATGCCGTTTCCCTACCATGATCAATTGTAGGGACACGGCACTGCCGTCTCCTCGATTGCCTGCTGAGTCTACAGAGACGCGGGTGGTGATATTGGTTAACAAGTATCGATTGCACTACTTGAATCAATAAAAATGACCAAAGCGCCTTGGCGGTTGCTATAGCTGTATCTGTCAGCCAAGATTTATCTGGTTTCAAGACATTCCAAACATCCTGCCATGCCGCGTTCAAATCTTCAGATACGTTCATATCACATAAATCGGATGCGTTCTTTAGGTTTATCTGAAACCACTTGAACGCTACCGCTTTTTGTAATTACTACATCGTAGTCGTGCGTTAAAAAAGTTTGAATTGAGATAAAGCACAGATCGGGAAGGCTTTCGTCGTATGAAACCTGTACGGTTTCGATGGGAATTTCTCTACCGCTACTCGCTTGCGGGCAAAGGTTTTCTTGATAAATCGCATCCAATGCCAGACCTATTAATTCAAAAATGGGCTTGTTTTTCGCCATATTTCCCTCTAAAAATCGGATCTCGCTACTATATTTTTCCAGGAACGTTTGTGCTGCGGTTGAGTCGGTCGTTCGCTCGCGCAGCAGGTTTGCGTCGGGGCAAGATTCCCCCAGCAAACTCGCCCGCCAGTCGTCTGAAATAATCTCAACTAGAAGCTGATATCGGCAAAACTCACCTGCCAGCTCGCGGCAGCTCAATATTGTCTTTGTTTGCAGTCATCATTATCTCACTCTTTAATAGTTTTGTCTCTGATTCTGTCCTAGTTATCGTTTGAGGGGAGAAGGCGAAGCAGAGGACGTTCCAAAAGTTGGGGGGTCGATCGCTATTTCATGATTTTTCCTCTTTTTTCCGCTATTCCAAACACAAAATACTGGCTTTATTAGAAACAATTTTCATTTTTTTCAACTCGCCTGAAAAACTTTGACTTTGTAATACAATAGTGAAATCTATGCCTGAAATCGAGATTGCATCATGCCGCCAATGCCAACAGTCACAGTTAAATCGGGATACAAGCCGCAATCTATCGATACCAGCATTGAGGCTGACGTGCTGATGTTTCAGCTATTACGGCAGTTAACGCCCCAACAAAAAGTACAGCGGACTTGCGCTTTCACTCAATCGGTGCGAAGGCTGGCAATATTGGGAATAGAAAGCCAGTATCCTAATGCTACCAAGGCAAAAGTTCGACAAGAATTTATTAAAAGGTGCTTGGGTGCTGAGTGGCTAGAAGTTTTATCAGACAGTAGCGCTACTTCAATCAGGATATTAAGAGTCGGCAATTGAAGATGAAACAAAACAACAGACAAAATAGCCAAACTCAGATGCAGTCAGCGATCGCATAATACTTACTCCAGAATCAATCAAGTTTTCGGTATTCCCAAATCTAATAACTAATTCCCCGCCCATTTTTGGCAAATTCATCCACAGTTTGCTGCGAAAGTTCGTGAAGTGCGATCGCCCGCAATACATCCAAAGGCAATGTCAAATGATGCGCGCCAGCTAACAAAGTCTTCACCGCTTCTTCCGGCGACTTAATACTAGCTGCCAAAATCTCAGTATTGCTTTGCTTCAAGACATTTTCCATATCCTGCACTAAAGCAAAACCATCTCCCAACAATCTGGTGGCGCGATTCACATAGGCGATCGCATATTTTGCACCCGCTTCTGCCGCAACAACCGCTTGCGATGCGCTGTAAATAGCTGTCACCGCGCAAGGAATTTTCGGCGACAGGTGCGCTACTGCTTGAAAACCGATCGCCGTTGCTGGAATTTTCAACACTGTTTGCTTTCCAATTAATTCAAAAGCAGCATTTCCCTCTGCTACCATGCCATCAAAGTCAGATGCAGTTAACTGATAATACAATTCCCCAGGAATCAGTTGTGCCAGTTCTTTTAGCGTCACATCTGGAGATAAATTACTTTTTGCCAAAAGTGTCGGATTAGTAGTAATTCCCGCTACCCAACCGAACTGGCTGGCCAATGTGGCTTCTGTTACAATTGCAGTATCAACACAAATTGCCATTTGTTCTACACCTTCAATCCGCTACTGTTCAGACACATACTTTTAGTTTGAGAAGAATTGGGAAATTCATTATTAAACTTTTAGTTTACCAGATGAAAGATAATATTACTATTAAGTAATAATAACAGTTAAGTAATGCTTGCTATCGACAATAGTGTTAATTTTTTAATTTTGATTTTTTAAATTAAAATTTAGTCGCAAAATGCCGGAGACAGATGGCGCACATTTGTAGTAGGGATTATCTATCCAATAAGTCCAGGAAGTGACTGAAAAATGACCCAAGAACAGAATCACCATACAAAAGTTAACCTTGGAACCTCTCCTGAAAATGCAGACTGGGAAGAGGCAAGTATAACCACTGAAGAATTGACTACGAAGGTTAAATCAAAAACTTCGTCTCAAATATTCGCAACTAGCGGGGAAGACCGTTTGAAAGCTCTAGCCCGTTTGATTATAGTGCAATTCACATGGTCTACGGCAGAACTGCCTCAACGCAAGTAAAATCAAAATGAATTGAGTAACTGATTGATGATTTTATAAATGCTTGGACAATCACCGAAATTTGAATTATTGGAATCACTTTTGTGGAAACCTAATCAGGGGTATTGTTTACTAGATAGACATCTTGAAAGATTAGAAAAGTCTGCTAATTATTTTAATTTCCCCTTATCATTACCAGAAGTTAGTCAAGCCTTAGAAGCATTGAGCTTTACATTGGGAAATACACCACAAAAAGTACGATTAACAGTATCTGAGGATGGCAGACTAACATTAGAAGCTCAGAGACTAGATCGTGGCATCTTAAAAATTGGTGCATCTGTGGGAATTGCCACGAAACCGATCGATGTTCAAATCCCATTTTTGTACCATAAGACAACTTACCGATTACCTTATACTATGGCTCTTGAGTCACAACCCGAATATCAAGATGTCTTGCTATGGAACGAGAAAGGAGAGATGACTGAATCAACGATCGCGAATATGGCGATCGAAACTCCCACAGGCTTAATCACACCTCCTATCAAATGTGGTTTATTGCCAGGGACTTTGCGTGCTCAACTGATCGCATCAGGAAAAATCAGAGAAGAGTTGATTACCTTAGAGGATTTACGCAATACCCAGACTCTTTTTCTGATTAATTCTATTCGGGGTTGGATCAGCCTCAAAAAACAGCCAAATCAAGATGTTTGGAAAGTTGTAACTTTAAATCCATCAAAATAGCACTTGCAATAGGAAAGAACTCAGAGAACCCAGAAGACTCATAAAGTCGCCGCCTCCTGTGCGGGGTTCTGTTGGTTTTTGGCGCGCTACGATCGCTTCTGTTAACTGCTTTGACAATTCTTGACCTTGAACACTGCCTTGAGCAGTAAAGAGTTTGTTAGCAATTCCAGCGTCTTGAGTAGCACCGGCAAAATCTCCCAAGTCAGCGCGAGACATACTGCGGGCAAAATAGACTGCTGCTAAGTCGGGTTTCAGATTCAGAGCTTGGTTGTAATAATCTACAGCGTTTCTATAGTTTCCAGCTTGGGCTTCGATTACCCCCAGTTTGTAGAAGTCTTCAGCAGCGCCAATGTTGGTTGGCATTCCTCGAACTCCGAGTAGTTGGGTATTGGTTAAATTAGCGTTGAGCAAATTGGCGTTGCTAATGTAGGCACTTCTCAAGTCGGCTCCGCTAAGGTTGGCTCCGCTGAGGTTGGCACCAGTCAGGTTGACACCAAACAGACTGGTGCCACTGAGGTTGGCTCCGCTGAGGTCAGCCCCAGACAGGTTGGCTCTACTGAGGTTGGCACCTCTGAGATCAGCACCTTTGAGGTCAGCACCTGCTAAGTTGGCTAAAACTAAGCCAGCACCGTTGAGGTCACAGTTGGGGCACTGTCGGGTGGCTAGTAGTTGTTGCGTGTGTTGTACGTTCTCGGCGGATGCAGGGGCGACAGGGGCTAGAGCGCTCAGCACTGTTGCAACCATGAGAATTCTCAGTTTCATTGTTAGCCGTCCAAAATCTCAAATATTAAATCCAAAATAGCTTGTTTTCACGGTAACAGGACTTACATAGCATCCAATAAAAAACAAGAACTCTGATTACTTTGCACGAATCTCGATCGCGCAAATATTATTTTTATATATAAAATTTATCGCAAATCAGTATAAATTTTTGTACACTGTTGAGTTTACTGATTATTGGTGTGATCATTATCACTAAGTATAGTTAAAAAAATCACATAAAAACAGCTTTTTAGATCACAGTATCCTACTAAAAATAGCGGATAGTGTTATTGTACGGTTTAAAAATTGACAACTCCGCCTTCTAAGTGTTTTACTCAATTAACTATTACCCAAGTAGTTTCACAGATATTTGCCGATCGCAGTTTGTGCGTGGCAAATTGACTCAGCGCCACCTTGGTAAAATGATGAGACTGCTAATATCTAAGCATTTCTCGAATCCCAAAAAACGGAATGCACTTGTCAAAGTATCGTCAAGTGTCTACAAAAGTGCGATCGCAGTCGCAGATTAATCCTGAAGTGCGATCGGCAGTATCTGTACTGATAAGTCTTATTTATTTGACGGCTGTTCATGACTGAAGACCGCAATAAATCGGTAAAAATCACTAAAAAATATCAAGAAACAGGGATTGTATATAGTACAAATAAGTCAATAAGGATGTTTAAAAAATCACAAATAATTGGTCAATAGTCAAAAAACAAAGTATCGGTATGGTTAATGGTATCTTGACCATCAAATAGTTGAAGTAAATCGGTTTTATATTGCTAAGCTGCAAGCCAAAGGTTAACAATAGCCTAGGAGCAAATTTTGTTCCCTTGTCAAGCAAAGCCATTGCAAATCATAGATCCCCATGAGGTAATTAGTATGGCTGGAGTATGTAGACTTAGCATCACAGAGACAATTGAAGAATTGAAAAGCTTATTAACCGAACAAAAAACGGCAAGTGGCTTTCAGAAAATCCAAGCACTTTACCTCTTCAAAAACTGTCAAATTAAAACAGTTAAAGAATTAGCAGTGACGATCGGGGTGAACCGAATCACCGTACAGCGGTGGCTGAGAAAGTATCGTTCTGATGGACTAGAAGGACTTCTAGAAACCAAGCATAGCGGTGGCCGTAAGCCTGCAATTCCTCCTCTAGCCCGCGCTAGTTTAGCAGTGCGTCTGAGCGACCCCCAAAAAGGCTTCAGAAGTTACGGAGAAATTCAAGAATGGTTGCAGCAGGAATACAATATTGAGGCTTCTTATAAAGCCGTTTACGCCACCGTCCGATACCAACTGAAAGGGAAACTGACGAAAGTTAGTAAATAGCAAAGTCGGACACGGCAATGCCGTGTCCCTACGCCAAATTAATTGTAGGGACACGGCACTGCCGTCTCCTAATTTCGGCTAATAATTCCGATGCCACCGGAATTGATATTACCTGGGAATTTTCCAAATTTTTATTATAAATATTTTCAGTATTTAAGGCAAAAACCGATCTAAAGCCGCTTTTAATTCTTCAATTTCCGTATCAATATTGCCTTCCTTAGCAGCTCTAGCAATACACTGAGTTAAATGTTCGTCTAGAATGATTCTCGCGACGCGATCTAGTGCGCCTCGAACCGCAGCAACTTGCACCAGAACTTCAGGACAGGGGCGATTTTCCTGTACCATTGTTTTGATACCCCGGACGTGTCCCTCAATCCGAGATAAGCGATTAACCAGCCGCCGCTTGGATTCTTCATCGTGATGGTGAGGGTGAACCGAGTCACCATCGTGATGGTGGTGAGAGTTTGCGGGTAAGGATTTGTCGCTAGAAGTATCAGATAGGATCATCAATAATTATGGGAGAGGTCTAGTGTATTCTAACCCACCCCTCGAAGAAAACGTTGCTCCCAAGGCGCTGAGAATTTGGCAAAATATATGTGAGAGTTCTTAGTAGCAGATGTACTTCCTGCGAGAACTCCAAAACCCCACTAACTCAGTAAGCATAAAATTCACGCTATGGGAATATTCAAGTTTTTTAGCCCCACACCCCGAACCTGGACTCTGCTGTTAAGCTTATTTTTAGCAACTGCGATCGCCCTAAACGTCTGGACAATCAGCCCAGCATCAGCATCAGCGACTGTCCAAAATCCCCAAAAGCGGGCACTCCAGGGTTCTGAACTCCCTGCGACTGCTAGCAACAATAGTTTTGTGACGCTAGCAGTCGATCGCGTTGGGCCAGCAGTTGTGCGAATTGATACCGAGCGTACTGTGAGCCGCAACCTCGATCCAGTAATGGAAGACCCGTTATTTCGGAGATTTTTTGGAGACGATTTGCGTAGCCAAAGCCCCAGACAAGAACGGTTGCGGGGTCAAGGTTCCGGCTTCGTCATCGACCAAAGCGGGACTGTATTAACCAACGCTCATGTAGTTGATAAAGCCGATCGAGTCACTGTCACCTTGAACGACGGGAGCATATTTCCGGGAGAAGTGTTAGGTACGGACGAAGTGACAGATTTGGCGGTTGTTAAAATTAATACTAAGGGTATTAACTTGCCGGTGGCCGCTTTGGGAGATTCCGATGTGGTGAAAGTGGGAGATTGGGCGATCGCCGTCGGCAACCCGTTAGGATTTGACAATACCGTCACCTTGGGAATTATTAGCACTTTGAAGCGATCGAGCGCAGCCGTGGGAATTCCCGACAAACGTCTCGATTTCATTCAAACAGACGCCGCCATCAACCCCGGCAATTCCGGTGGCCCGCTATTAAATGGTTCAGGAGAAGTGATTGGGATTAACACAGCGATTCGAGCCGATGCAATGGGAATTGGCTTTGCGATTCCGATCAACAAAGCTAAGGCCATCTACGCGCAGTTAGCCAAGGGAGAAAAAGTCAGTCACCCATTTTTAGGCATTCAGATGATTGCTTTGACTCCTGAAATTGCCAAAGAGAATAACGCCGATCCCAATGCTCCTATGATGATACCGGAAGTGAGAGGGGTGTTAGTGATGCGAGTTGTGCCAAATACGCCTGCTGAGAAAGCGGGGATTCGGAAGGGAGATGCGATCGTGCAAATTGACGGCGAGGCTGTCACGACGGCGGAACAGTTGCAAAATCTGGTAGAAAACAGCCAAATCGGTCAAAGTTTGAAACTGAAATTGCGGCGGGGTTCTCTGACGAAAGATGTGACTGTTCAAACAGCTCAATTGAGAGATTTTTAGAGGAGAAGGGGAGGGGGGGAATCGTTAAAAACTCCCCCCAGAAAGTTTGTAGTTAGGACTTTAGTCCTATTTTGATAGTTCTAGCTAATAACTGACTTAAACGGAGTCAAAAATATTGAATTCAAAAAAGCCACACTGCTTTAATTTAATGGGTTATGGAGGTTCCGAATGACATTCCACGACTATTATGGAAGATCAGAAAATTAAGTATCTAAATGAAAAAAATATACAGATTTATATTACCTGAAGGAATGATGAAAAACTATGCTAGCATCTGATTCAAAAAAGCTTAAGTTATTACGTTATAAGGGACTTATTATGGTGCTGGTGGGAGCCACCTTGTGGGGACTTTCTGGTACGGTGGCACAAAGGCTTTTTGAAGATGAGGGATTTACTGCTGGTTGGCTGGTAACAATGCGCCTGCTAATTTCAGGAATGTTGTTATTAATAACTGGATGTTTCCGAAAGAATTTCCATCAAGTTTTTGCTGTGTGGAACGAGCCAAAAGATCGGATTCGATTAGTTATTTTTGGAATTATTGGTATGTTGGGAGTACAGTATACCTATTTCGTGGCAATTCAAACTGGTAATGCTGCTACGGCAACCTTATTGCAATATCAGGCTCCATTATTTATTATGGTTTACTCCGCAATAAAGTACAATCGAATTCCAAGTTTTCAAGAGTTTATAGCCCTGGGATTTGCCCTGTTAGGTACATTCCTTCTTGTAACAAATGGATCTATTCAACAGTTGTCGGTCTCCAGCGCATCAATAGCATGGGGATTAAGTTCTGCAATTGCACTTGCCTTTTATACGTTATATCCATCAGGTTTGCTACAACGTTGGGGTTCTGAAGTAATCATTGGGTGGGGCATGATTATAGGAGGGATTGCATTATGCCCGATCGCTTCTCCTTGGCAAATTCAAGGTCAACATTGGTCTGTTATTACTGCTTTGTTAGTAAGTTTTGTGATTATATTTGGCACAGCAATCGCTTTTTATCTCTATATAGATAGTCTTCGATACATTACACCTACAGAAGCCAGTTTATTAGCCAGTGCTGAGCCTTTGTCTGCTGTAGCTGCATCAGTTATTTGGCTTCGCTTACCACTGAGTCTTTTTGAAGGTATCGGTGGACTATGTATTGTTAGTACAGTGTTGATGCTGTCGCTACGTCCCAAAAATTAAAGCAAAATATTACTGTCTATCAGCTTAAACCTCATTTTTGAATTACCCTAGTCTTCAAGTTCTAAATATCGAGCCAAAATCAGTTGAATTTCGGATATTTGGTGCAACTCCAATTGCCCAAGACAGCGCACAAGTCTGCGTTTATCAAAGGTCATCGGATCGACGCACACGATAAAACTTTCGCTATTGAGACCATTGAGAGTCGAAGGAATAACAGGCAAAACAACAGCTCGTAAACCCTCGTTTGGAACAGCAGAAGTGATGGGTAGAACTGTTACCTTGCTGCGTTGATTAAAAGCAGTTCCTGAAATGATTACGGCTGGTCGAGTCTTGCGGATTTCTGTACCAACTGAGGGATCGAAAGTTACAAGCCAGATGCTTCCCAGTCGGTAATCGCTGCTTGCTGCCATGCTGCATCCTCATCGGTTAATTCATCGCTCAATTCATCCAGTAATAAACAGGCTTCTACCATTGCCTGCTGTTCTTGTTGTTTGCGCCACGCTTGCAACAAAACCTCAACTAGCCGACTGCGATTTTCTACACGCTGGTCAATGTAACGTACTAGCTCATCTGGCAAAGAGATAGATACTTTCATATTACTTATGCCACTTTTAATACTACTAATGGTAGCACAACGATCGCGCAAATTGCAAAATTATGAAAACTAACTTTTTTGATACATTATTTTTTTAGTGTTAAATTCATTGATGCTTTTTAGTAACCCCTTCTAGATGAATTTTGCGGGCTAAATCGCGGCGAGATTGCTCTTGGCGGCGACAAGTCCGACAAAACTTGGCGGTAGCATATAAATTACCCTTCGCCACCTCATACCACCATTTTTGCTGCGCGGCTGTCCATATCTCTTGACTGTTACAGCCTGCACAAGTAAAAGGTCGATCGACATAATATCCCAGCTTAACAAAGTCTGGCTCATCATAGCTGTTGTTTGGAGCAAGGGAGGTGATGTCTACAATCACTCCCCCATGCGATGCAGCCCACTCAGATTTTGCAAGCTTCTCAGCTTCTGTTCTCTTGTTTGCAAGTTTGGTTTTGCGAGCTTTCTTGTGCGCCTTGAGTTCAATACGACGTTGTTTTCCACTCTTCATATTGCTGATATCAATTCCTTTTTCTATGATATCAATTCCTTGATGAAAAGCAGTTCTACACAAAATTAGTCGGATCTTGATCTCGCCGATTCTTCAACTGAATCGGAGTACCTTGCGAATCACCCGCTAAAGCCGCCGTTTCCTCCAAAGCTTCCCTCAGCCGCTTCGCCGCGTAGATGGACATATCGCGGGGCACATTTACCCGATCGCGCAAATACCGCAAAGCCCCATCAGAACCAACCGGTGGAGTACAAACTTCGCCAGTCATCATCAAAGTTAAAGCACAACGCAAAGCCTCATCAAATAAGTTATCCTCAGCAGGATTGACTTTAATAATGTTGCGCTGATGCTTGATAACGCGCTGAAGTGCTTCTTTACGCGAGGTTTCCGGTTCTGAATACATCACATCTGGTAATCCAGCCCAAGGCCCATTATCCACGCGGGATTTATTGAGTAACATCTGCGGTTCGCCGTTTTCGTAACAGCCGCCCATTTGAGGTGGCAAATCGTGGACATGAGTATGAAAATCGCTTTGAGTACCGCGATAAGTCGATCGGCTTTCCATCGCGTCAAACCAGTCTGCAAAGCGCGGGTTTTCTTCACGCATGGAGTAGCCTTTGTAGTAGTAAAGACTGGCATTCATCCGTTCGACGTAGGGCGTAAAGATGACATCCGCAGTGCCAAATTCAGCGAGGAAATAAGGCCCGGGGGTGCTGGCCAAAGCTGCTTCAACTTGGGTGATGACGCTGATAAATTGGTTGCGGTTGTTTTGTTCTACTTTGACGGAACTTGCTGGGTAGCACAACCAAGAACACCAGGCCCTAAATAGCTGCCGTTCTAACCGCCGCATGGGTATGACTGCGGGGTTTTCCATGCCTAAACTTAACGGGCCGAAAACTCGTTCTAGGGCGATTAAGATGTCGTCGCTTTCGGTGATGATGCGGCCGTCTAGCTCGATCGCGGGTAGCATTCCCGATGGCACTTTGCGCTTGTACCAGCTCTCCTTGTCCCCATAGCAGAACATGGTGACTTTTTCAATGCGGTAGGGGATTTGTTTTTCTTCCAACCACAGCCAGATTTTTTGGCAGTAGGGACACCAGGCGTGGTTATCGCGGTAGAGGGTGACTCGCACATCGGATTCGTTTTTACCGAAGAGGCGCAGGCGGGATTGGGCGTTGGTGGGGCCGTTGGTGCGATCGACTTGAAAGTCTGTGAGGGCTTCTAATTGTGTCCAGGTTAGGGGAGTTGCGATCGTAGCAGTTGGTGTCATGGGTGAATTAGTGGTGATCATGGTTTCCCAAAATATAGACCAATATAGAAACAATTCTGCTAATTCTTGTTGGTTGTTAACTTCGCAGATATCTAGTTGCAGCATTTTTTATTAGCCCTACTATCGAAATACTTTCCTTACCAACACGGCGATACCCAGCATTAACCAGCCAAATACTAAGCCGAATAACAGACTCCAGAGAATTGTCGCAGCAAAAGGATGTAGCGGGAGGGAAGAATCTAGTCGCCATTGAATCGGTGTATCTTTGAGGAGAGGATAGGCGGCGGAGAAGATTTGGCCACCGCCGATCGCAGTTCCGACAAAAAAGATGATATTCTCAAGTTGGCGATCGCGCTTTTTCTCGTTGTCTTCTTGTTCCCTGTCGAATTCCACCTGTTCAATTTCCACCATTCCCCGCACAGTAGATATCGACTGCTGGAACAAATCTTGACTAGCAATCAAATAATTCAAATCAATTTCAATTTGCCGCTGATATGTCTTCTCAGCCAAATCCAAAAACCTCTGCCAAAAATCCAGATTATCGCCCTCGATGGACAAACTTCTAATTTTTGTCAGCACATCACCATAATTTTCAGCATTAGTATCAATGGTATTTCTAAATTCCTGCAAATAGCGGACTTGGTGAGCACAAGCCAACATTTTAGTCCGAACTTCAGCCAACAAATCCTTTAATTTCTGCAACTTAACTTGTCTATCTTGTTCCCCTTCAATTTCAGCGAATTTAGGAAGCTGCTTCTCTAACTCGCCGACAATTTGCTGTGCTTTGCGATAGCTTTTCCGAGCTTGGCGATACACAAATACAATTTTAGCACGAGAACGTAGCAAATTTAGCAAACAAAGATTAAACGTTGAGGTTACGAATTGCGAAGTTTCAGAATTGTCTTGCAACCATACTAGAATGTGACACCGTTTAGGCGCATCATCTTCGTGGCTGTCGTACTCAAAAATCGGACTCCCGAATAATATCCCTGACGCGCGAAACTCTGGTGATGCTTGTTGTTGATTGTTAACAAAAGCTGTAACGCATTCGTCAGCTAGCTTGCGACGAGTATCAAAAACTGCTGGTGTGGCGTACAACAATAAAGTTTGTCCCAGCGACGATTTAATTGCCTTTGGCAACAAACAACCTTGGGGATTTAATTGATTTAAATCCGATACTTTAATTATCGCGTTATAATAAAATGCTAAATCTGCGGTGTAGATATCGTGAATTTGTAGGGCAGAGATTGAACCATAAAGTTTGGGCAAATCTGGCTGAGTTATTGGTTGAAACTTCAGAATTTTTCCACTATTGTCAATCAGCAATTTGCCATTATTAGGGTTTTCTTTTTCACCTTGGGGATAATACTGTTTATCCTTGTAGCAAATTAGCTTATCTCTGAGGGATTTTAGTTCATCGATGTTAAATTCTTTGCCGACATTATCTGCTAGGTTTTCCCACAGAGATTGAGCATTTTTGGCTACTGCGTCGCAACCTTCATCACCATCATTCCGCAGGTGGAAAGGATAGAGAGTAATGCTGGGATTTTTAATTTTCGGTGGTTCCTGCATAATCAAACCTTGTGGAATATACTAATATTATCTTCGGTCAAATAAACCGATCTAACCCAACGATGGATTTACGATCAACTAATATCATATCCGGTTAAATAAACCGAATTCCCGTAGGGGCGGGTTCGCCAACCATAATCGCCTGAAATAAATAATCTCGAAAACCCGCCCTAACCCAACCAACAATTCAAATGTACATTTCCGAATTAAATACAAATTTCATTGATGCAGGTTATTGGTGGGGTGGGGGCGGGTTTATGTAGATTGTTTATCATCGTTATATATTGTTGGTGAACCCGCCCCTACGGGATTTATCTTGGATTATCCACCGATTCCGCGCCCAAAGTATCCATCTCAGGCACCACAGAATCCCTAGACAAACCCAATCGAATCTTATTTTTCCTCAACACCTCCTCAAGCTCCCTCACTACTTCCTCCGGCGCATCAATATCAGTCCCGCACGCAGACATTAGAGAAATTTTGCTTTCTAAATTCAGTCCAATTTTAGGTCTGGTTTCGCACCATTCCTTGATTTTTTCAGCTACGATATCCACACTATCAGTCCCAGAAATCTTAAGTGCTGATAAGTGTTCCATAAATAATTCTGGATCTGATATTTCCAATAATTTAGTTAAACCTGCAACAAGTTTTTTTGGTGTAGTCTCGTCTAAAAATGACATCAGTAATCTCCTTAAATCTGTTGTTTCAGTTGACAGCGGTAAAGTTTCAGTTTCGCCAATTAAGGTGAACGGTGCCCAATCGAGGGGAGTCATCAATACACCTTTTGTAGTTAGTATAGCACCCCGCAATGCCACTGCTCGGTTATCGCCCCGTGCTAAATTTTGGTAGAATTCAGTCATTAGCAACTGGGCTGCTGGTGCACCGACATTCCACAGGGAAACGATGATGCTCGGTACTCCGGCGAGGATGAAGCAGCGCGACAATCCGATGACTCCATCTCCCGTGATTTTACCGCGCCCGGTGCTGCACGCGCTCAATACTACGAGTTCGGAATCGAGTTTTAATTGCAGGATATCCACGGCATGAATTGCGCCGTCGTCGTCTCCCAATGGTGCTAAAATAATCGCGCCGGGAATGCCGGAACCTTGGAAATCGTCGAGGAGTCCGTGGGCGGATAAATGGACGATGCGGGTGTTTAGCATCCTGTCTAAAATGGCAACTTTTGTGGCATTTTCGCCGCTAATTGCTTGGGTTCCTAATGTTGCGGCGATGGCTTCGGCGGCTTCTTTTGCCCTGGACAGTTGTTTGAGTTCGTAGGGCTTTTCTTTGAATTTGGCTGCGATGGTTGGATCGCCGACAATTAGGGCGGCTTGTCTCAATCCTCGGACTCGGTTTTGATGTTCGCGGGTGATTTCTAATACTTGGATGGATGGGCTGGTGAGGATGGTATGATGTTCGATTAGGTAGCGGTTGTTGCTATCTTGCAAGGCGGCGAAGGGTACTAAAAATAAGTCGTAGTGGGGGACGAAGATGATGGGGGAATTGGCATCGGTGGGGAGTAAGTCGATGATTGGTTCGATCAGGATTTGATGGAGGAGTTGCAGTAGGGGAAAGCGGCCTGTTTCGTCTCGTTTGTACTGGGATTCTAGCTGAATTTTGTTGCCTTCGTCGTCGGTTTCTTCGGTGCCGATGGAGATGCGGGTTTGGAGGATGATTTGTTTGAGGGATTGGTTTTGTTGGTTGAGGGGTTCGAGGTTGGCGGCGCGATGGGTGATGTTGCCGTTTGGTTGGATTACCCAGATGTAAATTTCTTTATACGAGATAATCGAATATTCAACTATTGTGGAGTTTCTGGAGCGGGCGATTTGTTGGATTTTTTGGGTAATTGATAATCTATCTGTTTCTTCATTGGCTGGCAAATCGTTTGTTAATAAGGTTTGCCACAATAATTCAACGAACGCACGGGTGCGCGACATTTCGGATATTTCTAAGGCTTCATCGAATTTAGTTTGGGCGACTAGGACTTGTTGTAACAGACGATAGGCAGATAGTTGGGTTTCAAAAAATGATACTTTATGGTCATCATTGAATAACTCATAACGCAGAGTTTCACGAATTTGGACTGAGGCACGAAGTGCTACTTCAGCCTCTGGGAGTTGCTTTTTTTGAGAAAAAACTGCACCTAGAATATAGAGAGACTCAGATTCTATTCGACGATATCCTATTTCTTGTGAAATCTCTAAAGACTGTTCCTGAAATTCGATCGCCTTGTCTAATTGACCCAGGTAATAGTAATCCAGCCCTAAATGGCATAGAGAAACAGCTTCACCTTTGCGAGATCCTATTTTTTGTTGGTTCTTTAAAGACAGTTCGTGCAATTCGATCGCTTTATCCAATTTCCGCATGGAATAGTAAGCTAAGCCCAAGTTTCCGGAGGAATTAGCTATGCGTTTCCAGTCTTCTAATTCAATTGATATCTTTAAAGATTGTATATCAAAATCTATCGCCAGGTTGTATTCCCCTAGATAATAGTAAGCACTGCCCAAACAGCCGAGGGAAATAGATTCTCCAGCGCGATCTTCTATTTCTCGTTCAATCTTTAAAGACTGTTCGCTAAAATCGATCGCCTTATGGTATTGCCCTACGGATAGGTAAGCTAAGCCCAAATTACCGAGGGAAGCAGCTTCTCCTAGGCGATTTCCGGTTTCCTGTTTAATCACTAAAGACTGTTCATTAAGCTCGATCGCCTTGTGGTATTGCCCTAGCGATTGATAAGCTAAGCCCAAACTACCAAGGGAAATAGCTTCTCCTTTGCGATATCCGATTTCCCGTGAAATCTCTAAAGACAGTTCGTGAAACTCGATCGCCCTGTAGAATTGATCTAGCGAATAGTAAGCCATGCCTAAATCGTCGAGACAATCAGCTTCTTGTTCGCGCTTTCCTATTTGCCGTAAAATCACTAAAGACAGTTCGTGAAACTCGATCGCCTTGTCAAATTGTCTCAGGGAATAGTAAGCCTCACCTAAATTATTGAGGCAATCAGGTTCTCTTTCTCGATTGCCGATTTCCCGTAAAATCACTAAAGACAGTTTGTGAAACTCGATCGCCTTGTCAAATTGTCTCAGGCGTTTGTAAGCATTGCCCAAATTACCGAGGGAATCAGCTTCTCCTTGACGATCGCCTATTTCCGGTTTAATCACTAAAGACATTTCCCAAAACTGTATCGCTTTGTCGAATTTTCTTAGAGAATAGTGATATTCACCCAAGCACCCCAGGCAAGCCGATTCTCCTTTACGATTGCCTATTTCCCGGTCAATCTTTAAACATCGTTCATAAAACTCGATCGCCTTGTCTAATTGTTCCAGGCATTTATAAGTATTGCCCAAACAACCTAGGGCAGCAGCTTCTAGTCGGCGATTTTCTGTAGCCCGTGACATTATTAAATACTGTTCGTAAAACTCGATCGCCCGCTGATATTCTTCTAAATATTTATAAGCATTGCCCAAACAGCCGAGAGCTGCCGTTTCGAGTTGGCGATGTCCTATTGCCCGTGAAACCATTAAATATTGTTCGTAAAACTCGATCGCCTTGTGGTATTGCTCTAGGGAATAGTAAGCCTTGCCCAAATTGCCGAGGCAAAGAGCTTCTTCTAGACGATTTCCGATTTCCCGTGAAATCATTAAAGACCCTTGGTAAAATTTTATCGCCCTGTGGTATTTCCCTAAAGTATCGTAAGCATCGCCCAAATTACGGAGTGACTTAGCTGCTGTTTGACGATCTTCGAGTTCCCATGAAATCACTAAAGACTGTTGGTAAAATCCAATCGCCCGCTGGAATTGCCCTAGGGATTCACAAGCATTGCCCAAATTGCCCAGGGAATTAGCTTCTCCTTTGCGATTTCCAATTTCCCGTGAAATCTCTAGAAACTGTTCGTAAAATTCGATCGCCTTTTGGAATTGCCCTAGGGATTGGCAAGCATCGCCCAAATTACCGAGAGACTTAAATTCTCCTTCACGATATCCAATTTCCCGATAAATCGTTAAGGCCTGTTCCCAAGACTGCAAAGCTTCTGAATCTTGATTGATTCGATATTGCTGCTTGCCTTGTTCAAACAGTCTATCTGCTTCTGTTTTTAGTGCTATTTTCGGTAGGACTTCCCTCAGTTCCCCTGCAAATCTTTTCAACCGATTAGCATTTTTTAGTTCGCTTTGTTCTCTGAGATTATCTGCCTCTTCTAGCATTGCCACCACCAAGCCATCATCCAGCAATTCCGGGTGAGTTTTCAATATCTGGGCTTCATCGCCGCTGGGACTATTTAGCAGTTGATTTATCAGGTTGAGATAGGCTTGTTGGCGATCTGAATTCATGGCGATTTGGGATTTGGGATGGTTCGCTCTATTAATTTATTATCGCTGAAACTCATCTGTTTGGGGCGGGGGATGCCAAGTTTTTTTCGCTTGGATGTGCGGGGTGGCGAGAAACCGAGTTTTTGTACCGCAGATGATGGCGGATGTACGCTGATGAACGCTGAATTTTGGATGTGTGGGGTGGCGAGAAACCGGGTTTTTTCCGAGGATATCGATACACCGCCCAAAAACTGCGAAAAACCCGGTTTCTGTGGTTTATGTCGTAGTCTTGGATGTGCGGGGTGGCGAGAAACCGGGTTTTTTCCAGAATA
>JAYSVM010000071.1:0-6026 GCA_043718495.1 Oscillatoriales bacterium
ACAGGCGAAATCATTCTATTCATGGACAATGACGACGAACTAACTCCCGACGCATTAGGAGAATTTGCCCTATATTTTGCCACCCATCCCACAACCGATTTCCTCTACTCGGATGACGATAAAATCGATCCCAAAGGTCGCCGATTTTCACCACAATTTAAACCAGAATGGTCGCCAGAACTGCTACTTTCCTATATGTATATCAGCCATTTATGCGCTGTCAGAAAACACATAATTGAACAAATAGGTGGTATGCGGCTAGGCTTTGAAGGCTCGCAAGATTACGATTTTGCCTTGAGAGCAACCGAAGTTTCTCGTCACGTTGCACACCTACCACTGGTATTGTATCACTGGCGGACTGCCCCAGGCTCTACCGCCATATCTGGAGCTGCAAAACCAGCAAGTTTTGGAGCAGGTCAAAAAGCTATTCAAGACGCATTAAACCGCCAACAAATTAAAGGAAATGTCGCTCAGCACGGCTGGGCAATCGAAGAAAATTTGGGAATATTTGCTCAGGATTTCCCAGACAGCGGGCCGTCTGTGACAATTATTATTCCTACTAAAAACCAGGAAAAACTACTAAAATCCTGCCTGGATTCTCTGGAGGCTACCACCTACAAAAATTATCAAATTCTTGTCATTGACAACGAAAGCGATGACCCAAAAGCACTGGAATATTTCAAACAATTAAATTGCCAAGTTTTGCCAATCAAAAATGAGCAAGGCAAGTTTAGTTACGCAGCAATTAATAACCGTGCTGTTGAACAAACTGAGAGCGAATATATCTTGTTTCTGAACAATGATACTGAGATAATTAATCCCCGCTGGCTGAGTCAAATGGTGGGATATGCCCAAATTGCTAAGGTGGGTGCTGTCGGCGCGAGACTGTTATATCCTGACAATAAAATTCAACACGCAGGCATAATTCATGGACTACATCATGGTTTAGCTGGTCATGCTTTTAAGCTAATGAATAGCGATAACCGAGGCTACCTTTCTCAGGCGATGGTGACCCGAAATTACTCGGCTGTTACTGCTGCTTGTATGCTAACTCCGCGTCAATTGTTCTTAGAATTGGGTGGTTTTGATGAGGAGAATTTTGCGGTTGCTTATAATGATGCTGATTACGGATACCGATTGCTAGAAAATGGCTATCGATGCGTATATTGTCCCGACGCGGAACTGTTACACAAAGAGGGAGCTTCTAGAGGTTTTAATGACAATCCTAGGGAAGTAGCAGCATTTCGGCGCAAGTATGCGGGTAAAAAAGATGCTTTTTATAGTCCTCACTTGTCTTTAGAAGATGAGTATTTTCATATTCAACCAGTACGGTTTTTTATGAAAGAAGAAGGTTCGGCAACGGATTTTGTAACGGATGTAACGGATGTAACAGATGTAACCGAGAAGGAAAAACTAAAATTTAATGATTCTGGTTTGTTGGTAGCAGCAGCGGGGAATCTGATTCATCCTGTCAAAGTTTTGATGTGCAGTAATTCGCTGGATTTCACAGGTGCGCCACTACATCAGTATGAAATAGCGGTGAAGTTGGCTGCTTTGGGTGTGATTAAGCCGATCGCATTTTGCGTTTCTGATGGGCCACTGCGACAGGCTTATGAACAGCAGGGAATTGAGGTAATTATTCATGATAATCCTCTGGAACATATCTACCAACGCGATGCTTATGATGAAGCTATCTATAGTTTTAGCAAAGAAATTAAAAAGTTAAAAGTAGATGCGATTTATGCTAATACTTTAGAAAATTTCTTTGTAGTTGATGCCGCACAGCAAATCGGAATTCCGACTGTGTGGAATGTCCATGAAAGTGAACCTTGGCAAACCTATTTTAACAGGTTCGGCTCAGAGATTGCGGCGAGAGCTTTAGAGTGTTTTCGTTTTCCTTACAAGGTAATTTTTGTGGCGGATGCAACGCGAGATAGGTATTTGCCTCTGAATAGCCACCACAATTTTACAGTTATTCACAATGGCTTAGATTTGAGTAGATTGGACAATTCGGACAATTCTGAATTGGCTAGAAATAGTCTCGGCGTTGAGGCGGAAGATGTGGTAATTTTGTTACTAGGAACTGTATGTGAAAGAAAAGGTCAACAGGATTTAGTGAAGGCGCTTGCACTTTTGTCGGAAAAGTTTCATGATAAAATTAGGTGTTTTATTGTGGGGGATCGACCAAGTATTTACAGCAATAAATTGACAGACTTGGTTGGAGACTTGCCAAATAATTTGCAGCAAAGGGTGACAGTTGTGCCGGAAACTTCGGAGACTGGAAAATATTATCAAGCAGCAGATATTTTTGTTTGCACTTCTCGGATCGAAAGTTTTCCGAGGGTGATTCTGGAGGCGATGGCTTATGATTTACCAATTATTACGTCGCCAGTTTTTGGGATTAAAGAACAAGTTAGACCGGGGATTAATGGTTTGTTTTATACGCCAGATAGCCCAGAAGAATTAGCAGCATCACTGCATAGTTTATTGGAGGATAAAGTTTTGCGCCAGCGGTTAGCAGAAAATGCTAAATATGTGTTAGAGTCATTGAATACTTTTGAAGAAATGACTCAAGCTTACGGTCAAATTTTTCGAGAAGCCTATTTTACCAAAAAGTAACCGTTCAAGATTAAACACTAAAAAAATATGCAGTCAAATATGGAAATAATACCGCCTAAAGTAGACTATGAAGGGGCTTGGGACAGCTACGCCCAAGGATGGAAAAACAGCAATCCTGAACTCGCTCATTTGGGTGATGAATGGATTGGAAAAGGTGCGGGTGCGGCTAATTCGTTAGCAGAATATGAAGCGTTGATAGAACAGGAATTTATCGCACCATATATTAAGAAAGAACATCAGGTTTTGGAAATTGGTATCGGTGGTGGTAAAACTGGTGCGTTGTTGCTCAAATATTGCGATCGACTAATTTGTGCTGACATTTCCAGTCAAATGTTGCAAGCAACGCGATCGCGCTTAGGTTGCGATCGCGTTTCCTATGTCAAACTCGACGGTTTAACATTAGATGGCATCGCCCCAGAATCTGCTGATGTCTGCTTTTGTTACGATACAATGGTACACGTAGAGCCTGTAGATATATTCAACTACCTAACTCGAATTCCGAAACTGCTGCGAGGCGATCGCATTTGCGTCTTCCACCACGGCAATGTTCTCAGCGAATTAGGCTGGGAAAAATTCGCCACCGAGTGGGATAAAAACTTGTTGGGACGCAGAGACGGCACTGCATTTTCAGTAATGACCGATACAATTATGGAAAAATTTCTCAATCATTTAAACTATGAAATCATCCTGAAAAACACATCTTTAGTACCAAGAGATTGCGTCTGGATTTGCAAAGCACCAAGTCATTAGTTATTAGTTATTAGTTATTAGTGTAGGTTGGGTAGAGCGTCAGCGAAACCCAACACATTATTTCAAAAGAGTTGGGTTTCCCAAAGCCTCAACCCAACCTACACTAATAAAGTTCGCAAATGGCATTGCCGTTTTTCTTCCTTCTTCCTTCTTCCTTCTTCCTTCTTCCTTCTTCCTTCTAAAATGAAAGCACTATTTCTCCATCCCAACTTCCCCGCCCAATACCGCCACATTATCACGGCGTTAGGCGCAGATCCGAAAAATCAGATAGTTTTTGGAACTAAAAACGAACGTCCAGAATGGAACATTCCCGGTGTTCGCAAAGCAGCATTTACACCCAGTCGAGAACCCAACGCCCAGACTCACCAATACGTTCGCCCCTTAGAAAGTGCTGTCATCTATGGACAAGCCGTATTTAGAATGGCTGAACAACTCAAAGCCGAGGGTTTTGTACCCGATGTAATCTGCGGTCATTCCGGTTGGGGGCCGACTTTGTTTGTCAAAGAAGCTTTTCCAAATACGCCACTTCTATGTTACTTCGAGTGGTTCTATCACTCGATCGGTTCCGACGCAGATTTCGATCCAGCGGAACCTTTGACAATTGATGATATGGCCAGAATTAGAATCAAAAATGCGCCGATTCTCATCGATTTATATTCTTGCGATTGGGGTTTGTCGCCGACGTATTGGCAGCGATCGCAATTTCCGCCAGAATTACAACAAAAACTGTCCGTACTCCACGACGGCGTAGATACAGATTACTTCAAACCAGACCCCGGCGCTAAACTGGTTTTGCCTAACTTAGACTTATCCGGCGTTGATGAAATTGTCACCTATGTATCGCGGGGAATGGAACCCTATCGAGGCTTTCCAGAGTTTATTGAATCCATCGCTTATGTACAAGAACGTCGCCCCAATTGTCATGTCGTAGTTGTTGGTTCAGAAAGAGTTTGTTATGGTCGTTCTTTACCCAACGGCGAGTCTTACAAAGACTATATGCTGAAAAAAATACCGCTAGATTTGTCGCGAGTTCACTTTGTCGGGCCGCTACCTTACGGATT
Organism: Oscillatoriales bacterium; assembly: GCA_043718495.1. GTDB lineage: Bacteria > Cyanobacteriota > Cyanobacteriia > Cyanobacteriales > Microcoleaceae > Microcoleus. Next base: position 4,431 of record JAYSVM010000071.1, read on the forward strand.
GTATCTAAAAGTCATTCAAGCATCGGATGTACACGTTTATTTGACGAGACCTTTTGTGTTATCTTGGTCAATGATTGAATCTCTCTCAACGGGATGTTTAGTCATCGGTTCGGACACAGGGCCAGTGAGAGAAGTGATTCGCGATGGAGAAAACGGTTTGTTAGTCGATTACTTCTCGCCGAAACAAGTAGCCGATCGCATTGATGAAGTTTTAGACCATCCTACCCGCATGGCAGAAATTCGCGTCAAAGCCCGTGAAACAGCGTTAGAACGCTACAGTTTAGCTAAAATGTTGCCACAGCACTTACGACTAATCGAGCAGGTAGCGAATCGTTCAATGCCGCCTACAGTTGGTATGGAACCAGAACGGGAATTGGCCGCATCTTTTGCGGTGAGGTAGGGAAACGGCAATGCCGTGTCCTCCAAATTAGGAGACGGTATTGCCGTGTCCCTACCTGATTATTTGGTATTACATAATCTTAGGCACTTTGAAAAACTCCCCATCGCGATCGGGAGATCCAGCTAAGATACTTTCGCGATCGGCAAAAGGTTGCAAATCGTCCGATCGCATCACATTACTAACATCGATCGCCCGCGTTGTCGGCTTTACCTTACTCGTATCCAGTTCACTCAACTGCTCGAAATAATCCAAAATACCGTTCAGTTGACCAGTAAACTGTTCCTCTTCTTCAGGAGTTAATTCCAATCTGGCTAACTTGGCTACTTTCCGAACTTCTTCTTTATCAATCATAAAATTTGGGAATTGGGAATTGGGAATTGGGAATTGGGAATTGGGAATTGGGAATTGGGAATTGGGAATTGGGAATTGATTGTTTGTTACTTGATAATTTGTTATTAGAAAAACTACTAACTACTAATTCTTACCGATTACCGATTCCCTATGCCCTATACCCTATGCCCCATGCCCATTCCTATCAATATTTAGAAGTACACATCAATCTGCGATCGACCTGTAGTTTTCAGCCAATTTTGGACTTCAATGTAATTGTTTGGCGCTAAGCGAATAGCCTCTTTCCAATAATCCGCAGCCTTATTAAATAGCCCTTCCGCCGCTTCCACATTACCAGATTCTTTTTCCTTTTCGCCTTGATAGTGATAAATCACAGCAATATTATTCAGCGCTTGCGGCATTCTCGGATTGAGATCCAGGGCTTCGCTGTAATACTCCAAAGCTTTATCGTGTTCGCCGTTGCTAGTATGGATCAGGCCCATATTGTACAAGACATAACTGCGATCGTAAGGATCTTCCTCCAGCTTCAGCGCTTCATGATAATTGTCCAGCGCTTCAGCGTATTCGCCATCAGCTTGAGCCGACATACCATCCCGGTAATAAGCAAAAGCTTCCTTCGCCTGCTTTTTTGCTGGCATAATCTTGAGGATTATATCAGCCATTACCGTGAAACTTTTGTCAATAAAGTTATCGTTGCGTTGAGTTCTAGGCATAATGCAATTTTTGGGGTTAGTAGCTAATCAGAAAAATTAGCCTGTAAAGTTTTCCTATTAAGAGTTTTGCAACTGTTAGGGTTGAGAGTGACGCCGAGGTCGCTAAAAAGGCTTGTGAGACACAACTGCAAA
>JAYSVM010000072.1:0-20368 GCA_043718495.1 Oscillatoriales bacterium
TCTTTCAAAGTAATGTGTTGGGTTTCGCCAAATCCAACTCTTTCAAAGTAATGTGTTGGGTTTCGCCAAATCCAACTCTTTCAAAGTAATGTGTTGAGGTTTCGCCAAATCCAACTCTTTCAAAGTAATGTGTTGAGGTTTCGCCAAATCCAACTCTTTCAAAGTAATGTGTTGAGGCTTTGCCAAATCCAACTCTTTCAAAGTAATGTGTTGGGTTTCGCCAAACCCAACTCTTTCAAAGTAATGTGTTGGGTTTCGCAAAGCCTCAACCCAACCTACGAAATCTACGAAATCTAATGACTAATGACCATTCACACCTTGGCATCTGAATTTGAACTGTCGGGAATCGGGTTGCACAGTGGCGAACCGACTCGTGTCCGAGTATTGCCCGCTAACCTTGGGGAAGGTCGCTATTTTGTCAGAACCGATTTGCCCGGTGCTCCAATCATTCCTGCCAAAGTTGAAGCTGTATCTCAGACTGCTCTTTCGACTGAATTAACAGGTACATCTGATGCTCAAATTCGCACTGTAGAGCATCTGTTAGCGGCTTTGGCTGGCATGGGAGTGGATAATGCTCGAATTGAGGTTGATGGCCCGGAAGTGCCTCTGCTAGACGGTTCTGCCCTGGCTTGGGTAGAGGCGATCGCCCATAGTGGCCTAATTCCTCAAGCATCCCAGGAAGATCTAAATCCCTCATTCGTACTGACTGAACCGGTTTGGGTGCGTCACGGCGATGCTTTTGTAGCGGCTTTGCCTGCTGCGGAAACTCGGTTTAGCTACGGAATTGATTTTGATGAACCCGCGATCGGCAATCAATGGTACAGTTGGTCGCCAGAGGCAGAAAGTTTTGCTAGTGCGATCGCCCCGGCTCGGACTTTTGGACTTGCTCGTCAAGTTGATCAATTGCGACAAGCAGGTTTGATCAAAGGTGGTAGCCTAGAAAACGCCCTAGTTTGCGATCACTCCGGTTGGCTCAACCCGCCCTTGAGATTTACAAATGAACCAGTGCGCCATAAAATCCTAGACTTAGTAGGCGACCTCAGTCTGCTAGGAACTTGGCCAACAGCTCACTACTTGGCTTACAAAGCCAGTCACAATCTGCACATCCAACTTGGTTTAGCCCTGAAATCCCAAGCTTGATCCATTTTCAATATCTCTGTTACCATTCACCATCCAACACGCGATTTAATGTCTACGCTGACTGAAGTTAACACACCCAATCATGCTAATTCTGAGTCTGTTCTAACCGAGAATGGTCAGGATTCTGCGATCGTTAAATCCACTTTTACGGTGGAAGAAATTCAAAAACTATTGCCTCACCGCTATCCTTTTGCACTGGTAGATAAGATTATTGATTATGTGCCGGGAGTGAGTGCTGTAGGTATTAAAAATGTGACTTTCAACGAACCGCATTTCCAAGGACATTTTCCAGGAAGGCCGATCATGCCTGGAGTATTAATTGTGGAAGCGATGGCTCAAGTGGGCGGTATTATTCTCGCTCAATTGCCTGATATTGAGCAAGGATTGTGGATGTTTACCGGAATTGATCAAGTCAAGTTCCGCCGTCAAGTTGTACCGGGCGATCAGTTGGTAATGACTGTGGAATTGCTATGGGTAAAACGCCGACGCTTCGGAAAAGTACAGGCGGTGGCTGAAGTGGATGGACAAAAAGCTTGTTCAGGGGAATTGACATTTTCGATGGTAGATTAAATTGGCATGGGGAATAGGGAATAGGGCATAGGGCATAGGGCATAGGGCATAGGGCATAGGGCATAACGCATAGGTAATAGCTAACAACTAAGAGTGGTTGATTGAATCAGCAATAACTAATCGCCAATAACTAATCACCGATTCTCTATTACCAATTCACCGATTCCCAATTCCCGATTCCCAATTCCCGATTCCCAATTCCCAATTCCCAATTCGCAATTCCCCATTCCCAATTCCCAATTCCCCATTCCCCATTCCCAATTTCCCATTCCCGATTCCCCATTCCCAATTATCATAAAAAACTGAAAAATGCTTACATTGATTCACCCAACTGCTGTGATTCATCCCCGCGCCGAACTTCACTCTACTGTAGAAGTGGGAGCTTATGCTGTAATTGGGGAAAGAGTGAAAATCGGGGCACAAACTAAGATTGGTGCTCATGCAATTATCGATGGGCTAACAGAAATAGGTGCTCGTAATCAAATTTTTCCCGGTGCGGCTATTGGTTTGGAACCTCAAGATTTAAAGTATCAAGGTTCTCTAACTAGGGTGGATATTGGCGATGATAATCTGATTCGGGAATATGTGACAATTAATCGGGCTACCCAACCGGGGGAAAGTACGACAATCGGCAATCATAATCTATTGATGGCTTATGTTCATGTTGGTCATAATTGTGCGATCGCCGATCACGTAATTATCGCAAATGCCGTGGCTTTGGCCGGACACGTTAAGATAGAGTCTCAGGCTCGATTGAGCGGTGTTTTGGGGGTTCACCAATTTGTCCATATCGGCCGATTGTCTATGGTAGGCGGATTGAGCAGGATCGATCGCGATGTCCCTCCTTATATGTTAGTCGAGGGGAATCCTTCCAGAGTGCGATCGATCAACAAAATTGGTCTCCAACGCGCTGGTTTGACAGCAGAAGATTTGGAAGTATTGAAGAAGACTTTTCGGATTTTATACCGATCGGGCTATACTCTCAATCAAGCTTTGGAACACTTAGATTTATTACCGAAAAACCCCCATTTGCAGCACCTGCGGACATTTGTGCAAGAGTCTATCACCAAACCCAGACGCGGTTTGATTCCAGGGAAAAAGTGAATGAGTTAAAATAAAACCTATGAAAATTTTTATTAGCTGTAGGGTGCGTCAGTCACAAGCTAGAGGCAACTCAAACAGTTTTTTTTCTGACGCACCTTACCAAGGAGAGGGAGGATTTTATGAAAATTTTTATTAGCACTGGTGAGGTTTCTGGCGACTTGCAAGGAGCTTTATTAGTTACTGCCCTAAAAAGTCACGCCGCAGCCACTGGTTTAGACTTAGAAATTGTCGCATTGGGTGGCCATCGTATGGCGGAAGCTGGCGCTACTATCTTAGCCAATACTTTGGGTATTGGTTCGATGGGAATTGTAGAAGCACTTCCTTATCTTTGGCCAACTATGAAAGTTCAGAAAAAAGCCAAACAATATCTCAAAGATTTTCCTCCCGATGTTGTTGTATTGATTGATTACTTGAGTCCAAATCTAGGCATTGGTAGCTACATTCGCCGCCATTTGTCTTCGATACCAGTGCTTTGGTATATTGCTCCTCAAGAATGGGTTTGGTCGATTTCTCCTCGCAATACTGCTTTGATTGTCGATATTTGCGATCGCATCTTAGCCATTTTCCCCGAAGAAGCTACTTATTTTCAAAATAAAGGCGCACAAGTCAGTTGGGTTGGTCATCCTTTGGTGGATAGAATGCAGGCTGCGCCCAGTCGCGAAGTTGCCCGCAAAACTTTGGGAATTCCACCGGAACAGGTGTCAGTTGCTCTCATTCCTGCCTCTAGAGGCCAAGAATTGAAGTACCTGATGCCTGTTATATTTGAGGCTGCTCAAATTATTCAAGCTAAATTGCCGCAAGTTCATTTTTGGATTCCTCTCTCTCAATCTGCTTTTCGTAGTCAAATCGAAACAGCTATTGCAGATTTTGGTTTGCGGGCTACTTTGCTAGAAAATCAAACTCTGGAAATTTTGGCGGCTTCCGATCTGGCGATCGCAAAATCTGGTACTGTTAATCTGGAGTTAGCTTTGCTGGATGTTCCGCAAGTTGTGCTCTATCGGGTTAGTCCAATTACCGCTTGGATTGCTCAACACTTGCTAAAATTTTCGATTCCTTTCATGTCTCCGCCCAATTTAGTGCAAATGAAGCCCATCGTCCCCGAATTACTCCAAGATGAGGCAACTGCGGAAAATATAGTTTCTCACGCACTGGAATTAGTGCAAAATGGCGATCGACGACAGCAAACTTTGGATGGTTATCGCGAAATGCGGGAACATTTGGGAAAAGTGGGTGCTAGCGATCGGGCTGCTTCAGAAATTATGAAATATCTCAAATTAAACATTGTAAATTAACATAAATTTGGTTATATAAGGTTATGTTAAGCAATCGGAAAAAGCGACCGATCGCTGTTGATTTATTTGCCGGTGCCGGTGGTATGACACTTGGCTTTGAACAAGCAGGTTTTGATGTACTTGCCTCAGTTGAAATCGACCCAATTCACTGCGCTACCCACGAGTTTAATTTCCCGCAATGCTCTATTTTGTGTAAAGATATAGCACTATTAACCGGAACGGAAATTCGCAAAAATTCTCAAATTGGTAAGCGTCAGATAGATGTTGTAATCAGCGGTTCCCCCTGTCAAGGATTCTCAATGATGGGTAAGCGCGATGTAGATGACCCCCGAAATTCTCTAATTTTTCACTTTCAACGCTTGGTTTTGGAACTAAAACCCAAGTTTTTTGTAATGGAAAATGTACCTGGAATCAAAGCAGGAAAACATCAAGAACTTCTCAATTTTTTAATTAGTTCTTTTATAGAAGCAGGCTATCAAGTAGAAGAAAATTATCAAGTGCTCAATGCCGCTCATTATGGAGTTCCGCAATCTCGTAAAAGATTGTTTCTAATTGGCTGTAAGGCTGATTGTCAATTACCAAAGTATCCTCTGCCGACAACTTTGTTGCCCAAAATAAATGCCAAAGTTCATGTTCCAAAACGGAAAATAAAACCTAAAATTAATGCTGATTTGCCTGTTGTACCAACAGTTTTGGATGCTATAGGAGATTTACCAGAAATCGAAAAATATAGCGAATTACTCGATCGAGATTGGGTAGTGGCGGAGTATGGAAAATGCAGCAGTTACGCGAGTCTAATGCGCGGAATCAATCACTTTGATGATGATTATTCTTACGATCGCAAGTACGATCGGCAAATTCTCTCTTCTAGTTTACGCACAAAGCATTCTCCAGAGTGTATGGCAAGATTTACTGCTGCTAAACACGGCGAAAGAGACCCGATCAGCCGTTTTTACAAGTTGCACCCAGACGGAGTTTGCAACACTCTCAGGGCTGGAACAGACAGGGCTAGAGGCGCTTATACTTCGCCAAGGCCGATTCACCCGATCGCACCTCGCTGCATTACAGTCAGAGAAGCAGCCCGACTGCACTCTTACCCTGATTGGTTCAGATTTCATAGCACAAAATGGCATGGTTTTCGCCAAGTCGGAAATTCTGTACCACCACTATTAGCAAAAGCTGTGGCTAGCGAAATTATTCGTGCTCTGGGTGTAAAACCTATCAAACCTCGTCTCAAACTGACATTGGGAAATGAATCATTACTTAAAATGAATTGGTCAGAAGCCGATCAATATTATAAAAAGTGAAAAAGCCACTACGATAGAGTTATTATTCCGTAGGTTGGGTAGAGCGATAGCGAAACCCAACATCTGTAATCAAAATAATTAATCATGTTGGGTTTCGTTCCTCAACCCAACCTACGCTAAGCTAAAAAATATTATCAAACAACCAATAACTAATAATATTTTCATAATCTCCCCTTCAATAAATAAGCAGCCATCTCTCCTTTACCTTTCACATTAATAGAACCGCGTTTTTTAAACTGATACTGATCTTCTATCAGTAGATAAGTTGCTTCCGAAATTTGAATTTTGTCTGGTAATCCGTGAGATTCCATCCGAGAAGCAGTGTTAACCGTATCTCCCCACAAATCGTAAATAAACTTTTTCTTACCAATAATACCCGCGACAACAGGCCCAGAATGAATCCCAATCCGAATGCTCAAACTCATACCCAGATTCTCTCTATACTCCCTGATGGCTTCCTGCATATCTAATGCCATTTCTGCGATCGCCTCAGCATGATCCGATCGCGGATTTGGCAGCCCACCCACTACCATATAAGAGTCACCAATAGTCTTAATTTTTTCTAAACCATGCTTTTCAGCCAAGTGATCGAACTTAGAAAATATATCATTCAGCAAATGTACAAGTTGTTTGGGCAATATTGATGCCGATAACTGCGTAAAGCCCACAATATCCGCAAACATCACACTGACTGCGGCGAATTCATCAGCGATGATACCTTGTTCTTTTTTTAATCTTTCTGCGATCGCCTCTGGTAATATATTTAGCAACAACTCCTGGGATTTTTTTTGTTCTATCTCCAGCTTAGCCAAACAATCCTCCATAGTTTTATATGCTAGATTCCTTTCCAAAAGATTCATATAAGCTTTCGAGTGATAGCGAATTCTAGCTATTAACTCAATAGCCGAAGGCAATTTCACCAAATAATCATTAGCACCCAAAGAAAATGCTTGCGCTTTCAGTTCAGGTTCTTCCTTGCTAGACAGCATAATCATCGGAATATCCCGCGTCATCGAATTCGCCCGAAAAAATCGCAGTAACTGCAATCCATCTATTTCTGGCATGACTAAATCTTGGACAATTACTGTTGGTTTCACCTCTAACGCTTTATTAATGGCTTGAACCGGATCGCTACAATAATGAAATACAATATCCTTTTCACTAGCAAGCATTCGGCGTACAGCTTCGCCGATCATTTCTTGATCGTCAACCAGTAGGACTGTCACTGTATACTTTGTCAAGCTAGATGTTTTTTTGCTTGGTAAATTTAAGGGTAAATTTAGGTTGATAGACTGAGAGCTTTTCTCACAATTGATGTTCCTAAGATTGGGGTTATCTCTTGCTATAACTGGGTTTTTCGCACCACCGTCATCTTTCAGCTTAAATTCTACCAGGTTGTCGTTGAATTCCTGATTATCTGGTTGATTTATGAAGCTGCGATCAAATTCAATAGCATTAGAGTGGGTTAAATCCATAACTACATTAGGCAAAAGCCATTTTTTAGGGAGGCTAACAACTGTCATTTCATAAGTTTGTAATTGTTAACAACGATGATGGTGTTTTTAAAGCAAGTTTACCTAGTAATACTACTAGGTTTGTAAAGTGTCGATCGCACGTATTTCTGAACCTTTACAAAGCCTACCATGCTGAAAGGCTCTTGTAACAGCTATTAGCCACTCTACCAACCCTAGATCCTGCGGAGACAATCTGCTACCTAGGTGTAAGCAGAACAGACATCATTCATAGATAAGTCTGCTTTTGATGAAAATACCGACATAATATTATCAAAATATACACCATACACTGCTATTCAACTTGCAAAGCCTCACCATCCCGTACATTGATCATGAGAGGCGAGGCTTTGATCTGTCATTGGCTATTGTGCTCACAGTCCTAAGCCATATGGCTTAAAATCTATCCAAATTTCTGCTACAAGTATTTGAGACAAGCTGAGCCGATCGCACTAACCGGCAAAACCTCCACCGCCGCATCCAACTCAGCCGCTGCTTTTGGCATCCCGTAAACTACGCAACTCGCCCGATCCTGAGCAATCGTGTGCCAACCCTGAGAGCGCAAAGCTTTGAGTCCCTTCGCCCCGTCTTTACCCATACCAGTTAACAGCACTCCCACACCTTTTCCGGGCCAGTATTTAATGATACTTTCAAAAAACCTATCTACTGAGGGACGATAAGGATTATCCAATGGCTCCTTAGTGTAACCGAACGTCAGATTTGACTGTAAGATTAAATGGTCATTCGTCCCAGCAATGAATGCTTTTCCGGCTTGAAGCGGGTGATCCGCGATCGCCAACTCAACCGACAACGGTGTTTGCTGATTCAGCCAATCCGCCAAACCCGGAGCAAATTCAGCATCTATATGCTGAACAATAACTATAGGTGCAGAGAAATTCACTGGGAAGCTAGCTAAAACAGTTGCTAAAGCTTGAGGGCCTCCCGTAGAAGAGCCGATCGCAATTAAAGGCCGAACCAAAGGTTTTATATTTATAGTTGACTGTAAAGACTTGGCAGGTATCACCGATTTACCAAGCAACCTCGCTATTTTTGCAATACTTTTTAGTAAAACTGCCCCACCTTCCGAGCCACCAACTACACCAAGAATCGGCGTATTGATAGCATCCAAAGCTCCATATCCCATCGCCTCAAAAACTCTTCCCACATTTGTCGTAGTCGAAGAAGTTACCACCAGAATTGCACAAGGAGAATTCCGCATAATCTGGCGCGTCGCCTCCACACCATCCATCACAGGCATCACCAAATCCATCAAAATTAAGTCAGGAGTATTTTTCGCACTTTTTTCTACTGCTTCAGCCCCATCACGAGCAATCCAAATAACATCATATTCTGGGACTGTAACTACAACTCGGCGTAATGCTTCAACTGCAATCAACGTATCATTAACAATAGCTATTTTCATCTTTATTTTAGTTTTTTTGAAGTTGAGTACAACCATTAAGATTTATAAATTTTTAACTATTTATAAGATACTTCTTGACTGTCAATTATCACACTAAGTATACTCTAATTCCTCATCTAAAATAATATTAAATTTAATCAATATTTAAAACTTCTGCCATCGCTGCTGTATCCATACAATTAATCGCGGTAGCAAGTAGGGTGCGTCGCCATCTATAATCTGCAAGTCATATCAAATATCTCGCAGCGACGCACCCTACGGATTGAGACTACATGATATAGTTGCTACTGTACTTCACAAACCTGGAATATGCTGTAACAGTCAACAGTCAACAGTCAACAGTCAACCATCTAAGAATCAGCTTCACCAATCAGATCCACTACAGCCTTCAACAAAGTATTATCATGAAAACTACTCTTCGTCAAATAATAGTCCGCACCAACTTCTAAACCCTTAACTCGGTCTTCTTCACGATCTTTATAAGAAACAATAATCACAGGAGTCAGCTTCAAACTAGAATGATTTTTAATTTGGGTAACTAACTCAATACCCGTCATACGTGGCATATCCACATCACTAATTACCAAATCATATTGACCAGTACGCAGAGCATTCCACCCATCCATTCCATTTACAGCAACTTCCACATCATAGCCATGATTTTCTAACAATTTCCGCTCCACTTCTCGGACTGTAATCGAATCATCTACTACCAACACCCGCTTACGAGTTTTTGCTTCAGTATTTTCTGAACTTTGACTAACATTCTTTAAGCGCCCCACACTCGACAACTTATCAATAGACCTCACCATATCCTCAACATCAATAATTAGTACCGGAGAACCATCCTCCATAAAAGCAGCCGCACTAATATCCGGTATTTTCCCCAAACGTGCATCCAAAGGTCTCACAACTAGATCCCGTTCGCCCAGAAACTTATCTACTGCTAAAGCATAACTAGAAATGCGATCGCTCACAATAATCACTGGCAACAAATCCAACTGCTGAGTCAGTGGTGACAACTCCAAAACCTGAGAAGCAGCCACCAAACCAATATTTTGACCATCAAGAGGAAAATATTGGCGATTTTGGGCGATCGCAATATCAGAACGCTGAACCATTAAAATGCGATCGATCCGCGTCAGCGGAAAAGCATAAGGTTCCCCAGATATTTCCACCAACAGCGTCCGAATCACAGACAAAGTTAGCGGCAATTGCAAATGAAAACTCATCCCTTTTCCTGGAGTAGAACTTGCCCTCAGAATGCCACCAACCTCCTGTACCATACTCTGAACAATATCCAAACCTACCCCACGCCCAGAAACTTCAGTCACCTTACCAGCAGTAGAAAACCCAGGCAAAAATAGAAATTCCATAAGCTCAGATTCAGTTAGCAAAGTCGCCATATCTGCACTTACCAAGCCCTTATTCACAACTTTTTGGCGCAGCCTTTCCAACTCTACTCCTCTACCATCATCCGAAACCGTAATCGACAGCATCCCACCTCGATGCGCTGCTTCCAGAGACACCGTTCCCTCCGCCGACTTCCCCACAGCCAAACGCTCTTCAGGAACTTCGATTCCATGATCGATCGCATTTCGTAAAATATGAGTAAGTGGTGCTTCTAATTTCTCCAGAATATCTCGATCAACTTGAGTAGATTTGCCCAAAACCTCAAACCTTACCTGCTTCCCTAACTGTCTGCCTAAATCTCGTAGCATTCGTGGAAAAGCTTGAACCCCATCAGCAAAAGGCCGCATATTACTAGCAATAACCTCTCGATATAGACGATCGGACAAATTTGCCGATCGCCTCGCAAACAGTTCCAGTTCATTCAAACGTTCAGATAAAACATGGCGACATTCATTTGCCTTTTTTCGAGAACTACTGAGATAATCTTCAGATCGTTCATTCAATGGAGCATCATTCAAAGATTCCTGTAATTTTTCAAGTAAATTGTACAATTCTCCTTGATTCTTTCTCAATTTCAATAAAGAATCTGCAAATGGTTGCAACCATTTCGCTTCAACCAAAGATTCACCTGCCAAACCCATAATTCGGTTTAAATTGTCAGCACTAACTCTCACTACTCGGTCAGCAGATTTGTTTTTTTGAACACTATCTCTGGGATTAGATGCTGAAAATTTTGACTTTGCAGATTGAGAAGGCTGTTGTGGTGCGATCGCCCTTAATTCAGAATTACTATCTTGGTCTATTCCTTGATTCTTGGCTATAGGCGCTGATTTATTTGATTGTCCCTGCCGCTCACTTGATTGGGTTTTTGTGACTATTTTTTTTTCCTGCTTTATAGGCTGAGAAGCAGACTTTGCGACCGCCATTTCCCTCAGTTTTTCTTCTTTTATCAGACATATAATAGCAATAATCTCTTCTATTTTTTCGGCTTGCCCTGGCAGCCAACCTTCTAAATTTGCATTTGGAACACGTCCTATACTTAGTAAAAAATTGACTCCTGACAACAGCCGATCGATATCATCTGGCTTGACATCACTTCTAGTTTCATAAACAGTTATAAAGCTAGATTCTATCGCACTGGCAAGCTGAGAAACTTGATTGAATTGAACAATTTTTGCAGCACCTTTAATTAAATGAGCAGCTTTGATAAGCGGTGGGATGTCTAAGTTTTTATCGGGATTGTTCTTGAGGTCGAGTAAAGTTTTACTTAATATAATTGATTGAGCTTCTACTTCTATAGAAAATAAAGCTAGCATCGACAAATCAGCCTTCATCAGCGTAACCTGATTAACTTGAGTGACTGGTAGAATCAGCAACTCATCTGAATTATCAGAATTTGTATCAAACAAATATGGTTCTGATATCGCGGAATCCGTCAAATATTCTACTTCTTCTTCCCCCTGATTTTCTATCGAATCATCCTCCAAAAATTCCAGCTCAGTTTCTAACCCATTACTGTTATCATCTAACTCTTGATTATTGATAATTGCCAATATATTAGCTTCTAAGTAATTCAGTTCCTCTTGTCTTTCTGTTTGCCCACTTTCTATTTCTGTTTCCTGTAATAGACTGATCCGATACAGCAAATCTACCGATCGCAACAACACGTCAATTTTATCCGGTGAATCAAGTGCGATCGCTCCAGACTGAGCCGCCACAAAGCAATCTTCCATCACATGAGCTATTCTCACAGCGATTTCCAATCCCACAATCCGAGCCGCACCCTTCAGTGAATGTGCAGCCCGCATCAAAGATTCAAGTTCCAGAGATGAACTAGGATTAGTTTCCAGAATCAACAGATTTTCATTTAATATCCCAACTTGGGTTTCAGCTTCCATGCGGAACAAATCCATCATGGAGAAATTACTCATATCTTGGTTTGCCATTGCTCCGAACTCCTTTCGTATTAGTTATTGGTTATTAGTTATTAGTTATTGATTATTGGTTATTAGTTATTGGTTATTAGGTAAACCAATGCCCAATACCCAATTCCCAATTCCCCAATACCCAATTCCCCATGCCCAATTCCCCATCCCCCATGCCCAATTCCCCATCCCCAATTCATAAAATTTTCTTACTCAACGTATAAAACAATAACTCATCATCCAAATAACAAACACTTTGTCCTTGCCAGCTAATTATCCCTTTAGTATAAGTTTCCGGCACCTTAGAAACAGTTGCAGGCACATTTCCCAACTGATCCGGAGCCAGGCGATGAATACCATAAATCTCATCAACAGGAAATACCCAATAATTTCCTTCTTTTTCAACAACTACCATTCGCTCATAGATTACCGGGCTGACATTATTCACATTAGTATCCGCTATTTCTAGCCCCAGAAGCGCTTTCAGAGAAATACACATCTGGATTTCTCCTCGAATATTTACCAAACCAATGAATATATTATTGCTGCGATGTGGCAAAGTGTGAATCACAGATATCTGCGTCACTTCTTTAAATAATCTCGCAGGTAGTGCTAACCATTCACCATTGAGTCGAAAGATGCCCACTGAGATAGTACCTAAAGGAGCGACGCGATTGGTTGTTCCAACGCCCGATCGCAACAAATCAGTCCACTCATCCAAATATCCTTGAGGCACCTCCTGTTCCAGCAAACTGCGCCCCGCAGCAGAATAAACCGAGCAATTCCGACAGTGAATAAATGTACTTAGTTGGGGACAAGATCGATCGCCCCCTACTCCGATCGTATTCCAGCAATCATTTACCATATCAATCTTAGATTCTTACTTAATAAAAGCTAGTATTTCTTGACGCAAGCCAAGTGTGGCATCATTCACTTGATTAATCGAACCATTAATATCCCGTAATGCCAGAGCAGTTTGAGACGAAGATTCACTTAACTGCATCATAGCCTCACTAATTTGTTGTGCTCCCTGAGATTGCGCCTCCATACCCTCATTCACCTCTTGAAAACGCGGAGTCAATGCCTGCACTTGATAGACAACTGACTCTAATTGATCGCTGATACTTCGCACATCATCAATACTACGACTCACATCATTAGTAAATTTATCCATCTCCATTACTCCTGTTGCTACTGAGCCTTGCATCTCTTTAACCATACTATCAATATCTAAAGTTGCCACCGCAGTTTGGTCGGCAAGGCGGCGAATTTCTCTAGCAACAACCCCAAATCCTAAACCATACTCTCCAGCTTTTTCCGCTTCAATCGCAGCATTCAGAGAGAGCAAATTAGTTTGATCCGACACTTTAGTAATAGTAGCGATAATACTGTTAATATTATTCGCTTTCTCGCTAATTATTCCCAGTTTTCCAGAAATCAAATTAGTCGAATCGGCTAATCGATTCATCGTACTTGACATCCGGTTAATTTCCTTTTGGCCAGCGCCAGCAGCTTGAGCACTATTTTGCGACATATCTGCTACTTGCTCCATTGTTTTTACCAGTTGGATAGAGGTAGCTGCAATTTCTCTGGCTGTAGCTACTACTTCATTAGTTGAGGCAACTTGTTCGTTTAGTGTAGCTTCCAACTCTTTGCCAGAAGACGCTATTTGGTTTGTAGAACTACTAATTTTGACACCGGATTTATTGACCTGATTTTCTAATATTTGGGAGGCAGTATTACTGAGAAAAAAGCCAAAGGTTAAAGCTGTTATTGGTCCAATGATCATACCCACAAAAACCCAGAAGTTGGTTTGACTTACTTCTTGAGCAGCTTCTTTTTTAGTGGAGTCTGACACTTTTGCATAATAGTCCAAAAGATTTACCATTGCATTAGTTGCTGCTTGAAATGCCGGTGCTTTTGTCGTATATGTTTGCTCAGTCATTTTGACGGCTGCTGCTGCTGCTACTTTAGCCCTTGCAAATTCGGGGGTATTGCTTTTTCCTTGTAGTAGCAAATCAACCTGAACTTGTCTGGGGTTGACGACACCATATGCTTGAAATTCTTGATTAATCTTTAGGAATTCTTGATGAGTTTCTATCCACACTTGCCAGAGAGGCTGAAATTCCTTATATAGTTTTTCTTCTTCGGCGTTACGGGTGATTTTTTCGTATTCGCTAAATCCTTCATTGATTTGTTTCCACGCATTCTCAATTCTCGTTAAGTCTTTTTGTCTCATTTCAAGAGTTGCTCCGGAATTCAGCAGCGATCGCTCTGAAGATTGTACCTGTGTTTGTCCTTCGTTAACTTTCCACATAGCAACTGTGGCAGGAAAGACACGATCGCCGATTTGACTGATGCGTTGGGATAGCCGCATATTCCCAGTCCAGCCAACAAAAGCTACTACTAAAACAATGGTAGCCATAAATATAAATGCTGCATTTAGTTGTTTTCTAAGTGTCAAATTTTTTAACATTTTTATCTCCTTTTAGCTTGATTGAGCATAATAAGTTTATTTTGGTAGTCGTTGGATGCGCTGGCGTATCAAGTTTGCACCAACAATATCTCCACGATTTTCTTTGAGTAAAGCCAGATGAATTAGTGCTTCATCGTGATTTGGATCGAGGTAAATCGCTTTTTGGAAGCATTTTTGCGATCGGTCTTGATTTCCTAGTGCTTGGTAAATTTGACCTAACAAAACATGAGCTTCTATGCTAGTGGGATTTTGACTGAGGTAAGTTTCGCATAGTTTGGCGGCTTCCTGCAATTGTCCCCGATCGGCTAAACTACGAGCTGTCTCACAATCGGAAATTTTGGGTGGGGTATAAACTGGTGATGGTTGGCTGGAAATTTTAGGAGAACTCGATCGCGCATTAAGATGAAAAGAGCGATCGGTCTTTGACTCCGATTTGTGATTTTCACTGACTGGAAATTGGTATTTTTTAGCACTATCATCGTTACGTGTGCCTTGAGATACTGAGTTAATCCCAGGAAAATTGTGCTGGTTAATTTGGGATTCTGCTTTTCGGTAGGCAAAAGCTAGGGGATGTCGTACTGAGGAAAACTGAAGTGGGAGTACCTGTCCTGTTTCGGAGTGACCTAGAAATAGCAACCCTTGTGGAGTTAATAACCGATCCAAAAGCTGCATTGTCTCTTTTCTTCCTGCATCATCAAAGTAAATGAGTAGATTGCGACAAAAAATTATGTTATAAGGAGTTTGGTTTGCTAAGAAATAGCGATCGCAAACATTTCCCTGCATGAAATTAACGGTATCCTTAATTAAGTCGCTCAAATGGTAGTCATTGCCAGTCTGGGTAAAATAGCGTTCCAGAAAATCCAACTTTTTTCCGCGAAATGAATTTTTGCCATAGACAGCGCGTCGGGCTTTGTTCAGAGCGATTTTGCTAATGTCTACTGCATCAATTTTAAAGCTTTTCGGGCTTAAACCAGCTTCCATGAGAGCGATCGCGATCGAATAAGGTTCCTCACCAGTGGCACAAGGTAAGCTCAAGACACGTAAGGTTTTCCCAGGATTTTTTGACCACCATTCCGATAGCACATATTGGCTCAAAAAAACAAACGGTTCTCTGTCACGAAAGAACCAAGTTTCCGGTATGACTACAGTTTCAATTAATGCCTCTAATTCATCAGGTGTTTGTTGTAACTTTTCCAGATAGCTAGCTGGATCGGTTCGAGAATCTGTGATGCGTTGTGCGATCGCTCTGGCAATTGTGTTAGAACCGATCGTGAGTGCATCTAGCCCAATCTTTTCTCTGAGCAAAGCTTCTATTTTTGCTTGTGTCATCCGATTTTAGATTTGAATATGAGTCATAATTAAAGAAGGAAAAAAGCGAATCCCTTACTCTTGCTGGTTAGGCAACAAATAAGTTTGTTGGTAGGATGCTGGTAGTAGATGCTCTACCCTCACAAATTGAATCATACCTCGATCGTCTGTAATTATTTCTCCTAGATAAGGGCTGGCATCAACTTTAATCGCGGGACTGATAAATTCACTTTCCGGCTTGTTCAGTGTTTCTGTAACTCTTTCTGCCATCAGTCCCAAAATCTGCGGCTTCTGGGAAGCGCTATTGCGATCAGAGGCATCTTGACTCTGGCAATTGACTAGAACAATGCGAGTGCTCAAGTAAGCGCGACAGTGAGTTCCCTGAATCAAATGACACAGATCGATCACTGGTACCAACTGGCCCCGGTAGTTAAACAAACCAGGAATATACTCAGGTGCCTGGTGTATTTTTTTGAGCGTCACGGTGGGTACTACTTCCACAACTCTCCTGCTATCTAAAGAATAGCGATCGTCCCCTACATAAAATAGCAACATCAACATATCAACACCACTTAAGATTGCAGATTTGAGATTGTCCAAGCCTGATGAAAAAACATTATTTTTAGGAGTTTCGCTGAGTTTTGCAACAATTACGACTCTTTTGGCATTCTAGAGCTATCTTGTAAAAAGTGTATTTTCAGGAGAATTACCTACGATGGGTTGGTTTAAAAGACTATTCGGACTAGAAAAGCCTGAACCCCAGGCTGAACCAATGGCACAAGTAGTGCAGCAAGCGGCAGCGTCACAATCAATCGCCCCTGCGAAGGTTGGCCCGGACGGAAATTTTGACGAAAGCGGCTTGGCGAAGCGCGTTGCTTTGGCCTTTGACGAAGACTCAGCAGTTGCGGATATCGAGACTGTCTGGGTTGCTCAACTCAGCGGTACTGTGGTTCTCAAGGGCCAGGTTCCAAGTCAAGAAATTCTCAACAAGTTGGTGGCGATCGCCTCTGCTGAAGAGGGCGCAAGTGGCGTGCAAACCGATCAAGTAACAGTCGGATAGAGTAGGGACACGGCATTGCCGTGTCCTTGTAGAGACGTGGCTTGTAGGGACACGGCATTGCCGTGTCCTTGTAGAGACGTGGCTTGTAGGGACACGGCATTGCCGTGTCCTTTGTATTTGGTGTTGATCGATCGACCACCACCAAAACCAAGAAGTCCCGCTGTAGCGGGCTTTTTTGTGGGGTTTCGCCATTCAAAATATTAATTTTTGTTAATCTTCCTGGTTTTATTAGCAAATGGTAAAATAGAATACAGAAAGTAAAACTTTATTTACTATCAAAAAGCCAAACACACCTTTTTTATCTGGATATAAGGATCAAAAAATATGAAACTGACTTATCGTGGCGCTAACTATGAGTACGACATTCCCACAGTTGATATGGAGGAAGGGGGTGTCGCAGGGAAATATCGGGGTCAAAACTGGAATTATCATTATCCCAGACACATGAAAGTGCCTCAACACGTCCAGGATTTGCAGTACCGTGGCAGACTTAATAGCGATCGGGTATCTATGAAGCTCGATCGGGATGTGGCTCCAAAGTTCGATACCATAGAGGCAACAGTCACATCTGTTCAAAAAGTTGAGGATGTAGCGACAATCCACCAGATGAATATTTGCAATATCCTCGATCGCAGAAAGCAAGTAGCCAGGGCCAAAGGTGATGTCAAACTAATGAGTTTGCTAGAAATTGAGTGGCAGCAGATGGCTTGTTAGGAAATAATCTATGCCATGTAGCGGTGTGTCAAGAGCCCGACTTCTTTAAGAAGTCGGGCTTATTGCTAGAAATTGAGTTGCAGCAGATAGCTTGGTAGGAAATAAAGCGAATCATTAATTTGAGCGGGTTTGCTTCGGACAAACTTCAAAAGCTAACTGAGAACCATAAAAACAAACATCAAACTCGGAAAAGAAATTCTGTCGCCCTAAGATCAAAGGAACATTATTAGCTTGCGTCCATGCAAAAGCCAAGCGTACAGGTGCTAATTGACCGACTTTCGCCGATACAACTAAGCCACGAGCTAGAAATTGAGCCAAATTACCAGTTAATACCACTGAAATTGTCTGCTCCTCCCAAACAGCTCCCAATTGCAACCCAATGTCGTAAGGCAAAACATTGACACCGCTTCGCCTGTATCTAATAAACCAGATACCTGCAAAGAACGATTTTGATAACTCAAGGCGATCGGCAAATATGGTGCCATAATCGTTTCTCCTGAATCGTTTCGCCTTTCAACAAAAGAGTATCTTTCTGCATTAAGCATCTTGATTTACCTTGTCTTCCTCTAACATTTTTCTTAGGACATTGGCAGCTTCAAAAGCATCATAGGGCGACCAAACTTCATAAGTCTGTCCATGTTCAAGGAGAGCAATAGTTTCTTGTTTAGACAATTGTACTGCCAAAAACTCAATAACTCGTAGCTGATCGGCGCGGGATAATTCTTGTAGCTTGGGGAGAAGTTCAGCTAAAGGCATAACACTAAGCATTAGTAATTAACTCATATATTGTATCATTCCTGAATATCCCTTCGCCACCAAAGCGAGATACGAGATTCCCCACCATCAACCCTTGACGCAAACCACTTGCTTCAAAGTCGCCACAACTTCCACCAAATCCGACTGCTGACTCATCACCTCCTCGATCGGCTTATAAGCCCCTGGAATCTCATCTAAAAACTCCGCATCTTTACGACACTCAACCCCCTCAGTTTGCCGCACAAAATCATCCAGAGTGAACACATTCTTTGCTTGAGTTCGAGACATCAACCGTCCCGCACCGTGAGAACAAGAACAGTAACTTTCAACATTACCTTTACCCTTAACAATGAAAGACTTCGCCCCCATCGAACCCGGAATAATCCCGTAATCCTGTACATTTGCGCGCACAGCACCCTTGCGAGTCACATACACATCTTCGCCGAAATGCACCTCTTTTTCCGCATAATTATGATGGCAATTCACCTTTAACAATGGCTTAGTAGGTTTACCGCCTGCAACGTGCTTTTCCACAATGTGCTTAAACCGATTCATCATCACATCACGATTAAAACGAGCATAATTTTGCGCCCACTGCAAATCATGCCAATAAGCTGCAAACTCCTGTGTACCCGCTACAAAATAAGCTAAATCTTGGTCAGGAAGACTAATTTCTGCCAGTTTAGCTAAATCTTTAGCAGTGCTGATATGCTGTTGGGCGAGCAAATTGCCAATGCCGCGAGAACCGGAATGCAGCATCAACCAAACAAAGTCTTCAGTATCGACGCAAACCTCAATAAAATGATTGCCACCACCGAGGGAACCCATTTGTTTGAGGGCTTTAATTTCTTGGTGTTGTACGCCTTGATGAAGTTCTTTAAACTCGCGCCATTCTTGCCAGTTGGTGACAGTTCTTTCGACTTCCTTGTTTTCCGCAAATCCCACAGGAATTGCGGCTTCGATATCGAGGCGAATTTGTTTGAGTTTGCCTTCTAATTTGTGAGCCTTGAAGGGCATTTTTATAGCAGCCATCCCGCAGTTGTGAACAAAGACTCCCGCAGTTAATGCAAAGTTGCCGTATTCGGGAACAGTTAAGCAATAGACATCTTGCTTTTCAACCAAAGGAATAATATCAACTACTTTGTGGTTGTAGCCGTGCTGATTTTTTCTGTGATTGTGAAGTCCGATAGGAGTTTTAATTTGATCTCCACAAGTCTCACAAGTATATAGCCGATTAGCAATTTCTTTACTCTTTGCTTTACCCTTTTCACTCTGATTGTAATTAATTAGATACTGCTTTCCTCGATCGCCATTCCCTGCCACAGACTCTTTGAAGTGTTCGGGCCGATCCTCCATATACTTCAGGATATTTTTCGTTCCGCGATCGGCGTAATACTTGTGTCCGTCTGAGGTTTGAGCTTTATCGGCTATGGCTTGCTTTCTTTTCAGTTCAAATTCCGGGGATTGCCAATAAGTGTTTCTCTCAACCAATGATCGGTGATAGGCAGAGTGGTCATTATTACCCATGAATTCTAAATTTTCTTGTCTATTATCGGAGGGATTAAAGTTTTTATGATGAATCACAGTTCTCTGATTGTGGAAAGATGGTATGTCTCCTAACAAACCAGAACGAGCAATCATCCAATGAGCTTTCTGCCATCTACCTGAATAATTTTGCTGTACTAAAGTATACCCGTCCCGATCTATTTTGGAATAAAAAGGCATCAATGACGTTCCAGTTGTCAAATTGCGCGCTTCTCGGTATTCACCATTCCGCAACATGAATTGATGATCTGGAGTGCACTTGATTTCTTCTCCATTATCCAGTACCACTTTAACCAGTTCGGCATTGTTTCTAGTTAATTTGGCTGTAGCCTTAGCGGCAACAATTCTACCTGTTTCTGTACAGGAGTAAATCGAAAATTCTTTTTGACTCCTGGCCAATTCCCCGATCGCATAAGATTTGCCATCAACTAGAGGAATTTGTGTATCATCAGTAAAACAACCCACATCGACCCCCACAGCAGCCGGAATAATCGCTTCTTTTGTAGCAATTACGGAGCCGACTAAAGCACCTTTTCCTAAATGTACGTCGGGCATTAGGGCGACGTGTTTGAATACAAATGGCAAAGATGCTACGTTTTTTGCCATATTGGTTTCTTTGGGGCCCAGGGCGTGGTTTGCCCAAGATAGCACGGGTTTTGGGGTTGATATTTCTAATTTTTCGTAGGGCATTTTTATTTAAGTTTGTTTCGTGTGTAGTATTATTGTAGTACATAAAGGCTGATGATGTCAAGTAGAACCATCAGGACACGGCAGTGCCGTTTACCAACCGCTATTAATTGTAGGGAAACGGCACTGCCGTGTCC